>JACQVU010000280.1 GCA_016209585.1 Planctomycetota bacterium | reverse complement strand
GTAGTAGGCTGGGAAGAGCACGAAGTCGATGTATTCCTTGCCCAGGAAGCCCTTGAGCGTTCCCCCGAAGGGCATGACGCCGAGGTAGGCGCCCTCCCGGTCGGCGTCGTTGGAGTCGCCGAAAAAGAGGAACGGCAGAAGCACCGCGTCCCAATCGTACGTGCCATCGGGGCGCACGAGGTTCTTGTAGTAGGCCAGCGGAACCAGCCGCGTCGCGCTGCTCTTGCCGTCCGTCCGGTGAGACAAGAGGGGGTAGAGCACGTCAAGTTGCGTCCGGTCCCGCTCCGGGTCCTCCAGGTAACTGAAGAAAGGGCTGAAGCGGACCTGGCGGCCCGCCTCCCCGTCTTCGCCCGCGATGAGCGGCGAAAGCGCCTCGAAGGCGGGGGTCTCCTCCTCCTCGCGCGAAGCGTGGAAGAACGGAAAGAACCCCGTCCCGCAACCAGCCAGCGGCGCGAGGAGAAGGACAAACAACAACAGGCGCGCCATGGTCAGGGGGCAGGGACGAGGGGTCAGGGGCGAGGGACGCGGGACGAGGGGCGAGGGACGGCGCCTGCCCCATGCCCACGTTCTCACGTTCCCTGTCAGGTCGCTTGGCCGCTCCTGGCTTTCTGGGTTCCTAAGAGATACCATCGCCGCTGAGCGGTTACGCCACGCGGGCAGAGTGTGCCGCAACGCTTGGGGAATGCAAACGCGAAACCGTCCGAAAATGACTCACGCGGAGTCGCGGAGAAGTTCTTGCCTGGCTTTCGGGTCGGGCGTGCGGCTGTTTCATGCCGTGCGTGACATAGGACCCACGCCCTGGTTTCCCCTCCGCGTCTCCGCGTCTCCGCGTGACATCATTTGGCCGCGCCTCCGCGCGATGGAAATCGCGCTGTCCCCGGCTTTTCGGCGACCGTGGGCGGGGGGTATACGTTATTCTCAAGGGGGTCGGTGGTCGCGCCGACTATCCGGCGCATCCGTCTGATCCGTCCGAGCCTTTTCCATATCCCTTTCCCGATGGCAACGTTGCTCCCCAATCCATTCCGATTTCGAGCCTTCCCGAGGGGAAGGTCGGTCACCCCACGGCGACGGAGCGCCGTTTTCATCGTTGCCAGCCTCGCGGTGCTGGGCGCGGCCGTCGGGTGTTCCGCGCCGCGCGCGGGTGAAGATGAGACGCTCCGCCGTCGCGTGGAAGAATCCGCTGCCCGCGCCGATGAAGAGGCCGCCCTGCGCCGCAAGGCGGAAGATGGCGCTCGCGCCGCCGACGAGGCCCGACGCCGCGCCGAGAACGACCTGCGCACCGCCCGCGACCAGGCACACAACGACCTCCTCCGGGCCGACGAAGCCGCCGCCCTGGCCGCCGAGAACGCTCGCGTGGCGCGGGAGGCGGTGGAGCGCCTGGCAGCCGCCGACGCGCGCGCCGCGAGCGAGGCGGCGCTGCGCCAGGCCGCCGATACCGATCGCGACCGGGCTGAGGCTGGCCGGGCCCTCGCCGAAGCCGACGCCCGCGCCGAGCGCGACCGGGCCGAGGCTGCGCTGCGCCGCGCGGAGAGCGAGAAGCAGCGCGCCGACGCGGCCGTGCAACGCGCCTCCGAAGTATTGACCACGGCGGAGATCGCCGCGAAGAAACTGGATGAGACCAGGGCCGCCGAGCAGGTCTTGAACGATCGCGCCCGCAGGGCGCGATGGGCCGAGGTGGCGCTCATCCGCGCCGAGCGGGAACGTGACGCCGGCCGCCATCCGCAGGCTCTGGCGCACGCCATCTCCTCCATTCGGGTCGATCCCAACGCGGGAGGCGCCGGGCTGGCTTTCCAGGAGCGGGTCGCCGGTCCGCGTCTCGTCTGGACCTCGCCCAAGGGCGATCCCAAGGACGCCAAGGCGCCCGGCCACACCGGGGCGATAACGGCGCTGGCCTTCAGCGCGGACGGTTCGCGCATCTTCAGCGCCTCGCGCGACAAGACCGTGCGACTGTGGGACACGACCACCGGCGAGTGCCTGCGCACGGTGGACGGGGGCAAGTCGCCGGTCACGTCGTTGGCTGTCAGCCAGGACGGCAAGCACCTGGCGATCGCGCGGGAGGACGGGTACATCACCATCCATGCCGCCGAGGGCTTCACCTGGGTCTGGGGGTTCAAGGTGACCGCCGGCAAGCCGGGCATCGCGTTCGACGAGGATGGGAGGGTGCTGTTGGTGTTTGGGTGGGGCCAGAAAGGAGTGCGGAGGTTCGATGTCGCCTCTGCGGCCGAACTTGACGCGCTGGTCCGCGACGGTGGCCAGATAACGGCCGTTGCCACCGGGCCGGACGGCCGGCGGGTCATCGCCAGCGCTGACAAGTTGCGCGCGGTCGTGAGGAACGCTTCACCACGGGAAATCCCGCTCGAACCGGCCCGAGGCGGGGCGACATGCGCCGCGATCGATGGCGCCGGTACGGTCGTCGCGGTGGGGCGTGGCGACGGGGCGATCGAGGCCGTCAGGTTGGGTTCATGGCATCGTTATCTCATGGTCACGCGCGCGACCTCGAACACCGGGATGACGGGTGTGGCGGTGGCCCGCGACGGCCAGTTCGTCGCGGGCAAGGAGAGTGACACCGCGCTCTGTGTGTGGGGCGACATCCAAGGCCACCGGCCACGCGAAGCCGCCTGTATCGCGGGCTTCGGTCGCGTGACGGACGCTCTGGCCTTCTCTCCCGCGGTTCCGATCCTCGCCACCGGCTGGGAAGACGGGTCCATCCGCCTATGGGACCTGGCTGAGCGCCGGGTCTCCTACACCGGGAAATGGGAGCGTAACGTGCTGCGTCTCGCGGTGTGCCGGCCTGATGGACGCCAGTTGGCTGCCAACTGGGGCGCGCAGACGGTCGTTCTCGCGGACGCCGCTACCGGCCAGCAGACCAGGGAGATGGAAGGACACAAGAGCGGGCCCCTCGTCCTGACCTACTGCGCCGATGGCAGCCTGCTGGCTACGGGATCCAGCGACTGGACGGCACGGCTCTGGGATCCGGAACGTGGCACGATACTCCACGTCCTTGAGGGGCACGTCGGGCCGGTCACGGCGCTGGAATTCAGCCGCGACGGGGCGCTGCTGGTCACGGCGTCGCAAGGCGAGCCGACCCTGCGGCTCTGGAACACGAAGTCGGGCGAGAAACTGGCCACGCTCGCCAGCGACGGGGGAAAGAGGGGGAGCACACGAGCGGTGGCTCTGGATCCCGGCGGCGCGCGTCTCGCCGCAGCGGTGAACGACCGCGTCATCCGCCTCTGGAGCGTCACCGAGAAGAAGACGGTCGCGACGATCAAGAACCTCCACGCGGCCGTTGAGACGCTTCTCTTCAACCGGAACGGCAGCGCGCTCGCCGCGGGCTGCGGCGACGGCGCGATTGCCTTCCCCGCGCTGGTCGATGGCCCTGGAAAAGGCCCCTTCAAGGCGCACGCGGCCGCAGTACGGCGTATGGCGTGGAGCCCCGACGGTTCTCGCCTTGCCTCCCGGTCTACCGACGCGCGGGGAGACGTGATTCTGATGGACGCCGCGACGGGAGAGATCGTGCGCCACCTCGATCCGGAGGACGGCGCCGCGCTCATCGACGCTTGGAGCCTCCCCGGCGCCGCGCTCGACCTTACTTCCAGGTTTGGGAGCACCACGCCGCGATGGCCGGTGGACGCCGGCGCCTGGCGTGCGGCTTGGTGGGGGGCCGAGTGCGACGCCCAAGGCGTGCCGAAGGCGGTGCTCGCGCTGCTCAACCAGTGGGAGCGGCAGATCGGCATGCGCGCCGACCCCCAGACCGGCGAGATCACGCTGCTTCCCGCGCCCGGAACGTACTACGCCGACCGCCCCTACGTCGCGCCTCGGTGCCAGTAACACCGCGGCGCAGGAGAGTGCCATGCACCGCCCGCGTAGCAACCGGTGGCTTCTGTTCACCGCCCTGCTCTCCACGGCAGCCGCCGCCTGCGCAGGCGGGTGCCAAGCGGAACAGAGGGCCTTGGAAGGCCCGCCGCCGGTGAGCGCGGAGGTCGCGGCTGGTCTGCGAAGCCGCGCGGACGAGGCGCTGGCCAGGGCCGATGCCGATGCCGCCCTTCGCGCCGCCGCTGAAACCGCCCGCAGGGAGGCTGACGCGGCGCGGGACGCCGCCGTCAACGCGCGTGACCAGGCGTTGGCCGCCAACACGGCGCTCAAGCGGGCCGCGGACGCCGCGGAAACGGCGCGCGCCGAGGCCGTGGCCGCCGAGGCGCGGAGCCGGGCGGCGGCTGAGCAGGACCGGCAGGCGCTGGCCGTGGAGCGCGCCCGCGCCGGCGAGGCCCTCGCCCGCGGCGACGCCGAGGCCGGCCGCGCGCGGGAGGTCGCCGCCCAGAGGGACGCGGCCGACCAGGCGGTGGCCCGCGCGCAAGAGGCCACCCGCGCCGAAGAACAACTTCGCATCCAGGCCGAGGTCCGCGCCGAAGAAACCAACCGCCGCGCCACGGAGGCGGAGAAGGTCGCCGCGGAGGTCGCCGAACGCGCCGCAAAGGCGGAGGCTGAGGTGAAGGCCGCGACCGAGAAGATCGAAGTCGCCGCCCGCTTGGGAGAGGCGGCCGTGGCGCGCGCGGAGGCAGCCACGCGCGAGGTCATCGAGAGGTTGACCCGTGAACGCCGCCGCCACGTGGCTGACATAGCGGTCACGCGCGCGCTGCGGGAGGAGAGCACCGGCCGCTCCATGACTGCGCTGGCGCACGCTATCTCCGCCATCCGCGCGGATCCCAGCGCCGGCGCGGCCGGGCTGGCTTGGGTGCTGCGGCAGCGCGCCGGGCGGTTGCTCTGGACCTCCCCGGCGCCAACATATGGAACGGCCGACGTTCCCGGCCATTCCAGCCAGGTTCGCGCCGTGGCCTTCCGCTCCGACGGAACCCGCGTCGCTTCCGCCGGCGACGACAAGACGATCCGAATCTGGGAGGTGACCACCGGCCGTGAACTTCTGCGCATCAACGCCGACAAGGCCCCGGTTCGCCACCTGGTCTTCAGCCACGACGGGACCATGCTGGCGGCGGTGTGGAACGGTGACGACGTGCCCATCTGGGATCCCGTGACCGGCGCGGAGAAAGCACGCCTCACGGGTCACAAGGGCGGCGTCACGTGCGTGGCGTTCAGCCCCGACGGCGTGCGTTTGGCGACCTCCGCGCGCGACGGCGGATTGCGCCTCTGGGAGACGAAGACGCTCGCGGAGGCAGCGGTCGTGGACGCGCCCGCGCTTGTATCATTCGCCTTTTCCAATGATTCCACTCGGGGGGCGGGCGGGTCGGAGAGGTCATCCACGCTCTTCCTCTGGAACTTCGTTCCCGGAAAGACGCCGACACGAACGGACGTGAAGGACACGCAAACGAGTCTCGCCCTCACCTCTCGGCCTGACGGGAGAGTGTTCGCCGCGGTAACCAACGCGGGAGATGTCCGGCTATTGGCATCGGGGGACGGTCACGAGATCGCGCGCGCCCGTCCGGCCAGCGCCCCCTGCTATGCGGCGACTTTCGATCGCACAAGTTCGCGCTTGGTGGTCGCCGGGCGGGGGAGCGCGATCCATGTCTGTGACCCGAACACCTGCGCGGAGATCGGGCGACTTGAAGGTCACCGGGACGCCATCCATGGTCTCGCTCCCGGCGGCGACCCCCGCACGCTCGCCAGTGGTTCCAACGACCACACGGTTCGGCTCTGGAGCCTTGGCGCACCCGATCCCATCACGCTGGACGCCGGGCCAATCGATCTCTTTTCCAACACTGTGATCAGCTCGGACGGCACGGTGGTAGCAGGCGGGACGACGCGCGGTGACGTGTGCGTGTGGAACGGTGCGACCGGCAAGGAAGTGTTCCGGCTCAAGGGCCACGAAAGCCCGGTGACCCGCGTCGTCTTCAGCCCCGACGGGGCGCGCATCGCCAGCGCCTCGTCGGACAAAACGGTGCGCATCTGGGCCGCCGGTACCCAGGTGGCTCTGTTGGCCGGCCACGAAGCGCGGGTGGTCGCATTGGCCTACAGCCCTGACGGCGCGAGGCTGGCGAGCGGGTCGGAAGACGGTAAGGTCCTGGTGTGGGATCTCGCCACCGGCGCCGAGATCGGGCGGGTGGAATCGCCCAAACGGAGTTCCGTCCGATGGCTGCTCTTCAGTCCCGATGGGGGAAGGTTGGCCGTGGCGGGGAGCGCGGGCGACTTGGCGCTCTGGAACGTCGCGGAGAACAAACCACAAGGCGATCCCACAAACGTCAGGGTCCAGGCCTTCTCTGGCGCCTTCAGTCGCGACGGCACGTTCCTCGCGGTGGCCGCGCAAGTGCGTATCGTGACAGTTCTTGAGGCAGCCTCTGGAAAAGTGATTGCGCAGCTGACGGCGCCCGACCTCCAGATTCGGCGCGTGGGTATCAGCCCCGACGGGTCGCGAGTCGCGGCACTCTCCAGCTGGAGGCCCAGCAAGGGATGGGTCTGGGACGTTTCCACCGGGGCACAGATCGACGATCTCTCCGGCGGAGCCGGCGTGGCGCTGGCCTATGCTTGGGGATCCTCTGCCTGGGCGACGGGGGACTTCTCAGAGGGGCACGGCAAGCCGCCCTCTTTCTCCGAAGGCGAACTCGAATGGCGCGCCGCATGGTCCGACCGCGACGCGGGCGCCGAGCCGAACACCTTGCCGCCGCGAGTCGCGGCCATTCTTCAGCGGTGGGACCGCGACCTCGGCATGCGCGCTGACGCCGTCGGCGGCACGATCACTCCGCTGGCGACGCCGGGCACCGCCTACCAGGACGACCCGAAGATCGCGGAGATGTGCAAGTGACCCCCGTTTGCAGCAGGGCGGGGGTCCGCGATGATCCGACCGATCCGACTGATGGGGCTGATCCGTCCGACGGTTCGCGCGACACCATCCCCAACCGCTGACCCCTGATTCCCAGTTTTCTTGGTGTTGGCAGTTGTGCGCCTGGGGCGTGCGCGATATAATCGTCAAGGTGGAAATTTTGGGCCGGTGCCGTACTTCCTTAATTGAAATTGAAAGGGTGCCGCCACAAGGTGTAGTCGTGCGGAAAGTGATCCCCCTTTCCGGTCGCGGCGTGTTGTGGCTGCGCAGCTTGGCCGCGCTCGTGGTGGCGGTCTGGCTCGTGGGCGCGGGGGTGGCTTCCGGCCAGTTGTCGGGGACGAATTTCACCTCTTACGGCCACCGTGTCGGCGGCGGCGCCAACACGCCGGCCGCGGGAACCATTCTCTCGTCAGCCAGTTTTCGCACGTGGGGGAGCGTGGGGCAGAGCACGGGCACGCCATATGATCGCGTGGTGGCGTCGACCATCGTGCCGCGTGCCGCCCACTTCCGCACCGACGTCGGCCCGGTGCCGGAGAGCCTGCGGACGCTGGTGATCGCGCCGCAGTCGGTCGGCACCATCGCCATCTACCGCGCCAACAGCGGGTCGGCTCAGAAGATTCTGGCCAACCGCACGGTGGGAACGATCCCGCTGGAAAACGCGGTGGACGTGTTCGGGATCGGCAAGGAAGGGAGCACGGTGCGCGACCTGGTGGTCTACAACGACGGCGCGGCCAACGCGGCCACGCTGTTGCGGCCGGGGGGAGGCCTGACGCAGTTCGTGCCTCTGAAGCAGAACACGATGATCTTCGCCACGGGCGAGCCGGCCACGCCGGCGCTGCTCAGCGACTACCTGGCGGCCTCGGCCGGGGCCGGCGGGCTGCCTTTCTCGCTGGCCGACGCCAACACGACCTTGGTGGTGGAGCGCGACAAGACGCCCAGCGTGGAGATTCAGACCGGCATGACGCTCACGGTCGATTCCGGAACCAAACTGCGCCTGGGCGGCTCCGGGTCCAACACCGTGACGATGAAGCGGCTGGGCGGCGGCCGCCCCTTCTACTCCATCTACGCCCCCAGTTCCTGGCTGATGTTCGCCTCCGGCCACGACGGCCAGATCGTCCGGTACAAGGGCGGCGCGTGGAACGGCATGACTTCGGGCGTCACCAACAACCTGTACGGCATCGGCGGAACGTCCGCCGCCAACGTCTTCGCGGTGGGCGATTCGGGAACCGTCATCCACTACGACGGCGCGAACTGGTCAACGCAGGCCAGCAACGTCGGCGCGCGGCTGCGCGGGGTCTGGGTGGCGGGCGCGTCCGACGCCTTCGCCGTGGGGGTGTCCGGCACTATCGCGCGCTACACCGGCTCCTGGGCCGGCATGACCAGCGGCACCGTGGCCAACCTCAACGCCGTGTGGGGAACCTCCACCTCCAACGCGGTGGCGGTCGGAGTCGGCGGCGTGATTCGCCGCTACGATGGTGGTTCCTGGTCCTCGGAAAACAGCACCGTCACCGCGAACCTGTACGGCGTCTGGGGTTCCGGCGCCAGCGACATTTTCGCCGTGGGCGACGGCGGCACGCTTTTGCACTACAACGGCGCCGGCTGGAACGCGCAGAGCGCCCCCGGCGGGGCGACCGACGATCTGCGCGCGGTGTTCGGCCTCTCGGCGACCGAGGTCTACGCCGTGGGCCGCGGGGGCGTCGCCTGGAAGTACAACGGCACGATCTGGGAGGCCGAGAGCAGCGGGGTCTCGCAGGAACTGCTCGGCCTGACCGCCACGGCGTCCGGGAAGGCCGCGGCGGTGGGCGGTGGGGGGACTATCGTCACGCGCAACGGCGCCACGCCGTGGGAGACGGCCTCGCTTCTGCCCACGCCCGGGACCTACACCGTGAACGTGCCGAGCGGCGGGGCGCTGGACTTCTCCAACTTCGCGTTTTGGCACGGCAAAGCCACGTTCGGCGCCGCGCCCACTTCGGTCTCCATCGCCAACGGCTCGTTCGACTACTTCGCTGGAACCGGGGCCGGCGACCGCTACCTGGACTTCAACGCCTACACCGGCTCGGCGCTGACGTTCAACAACCTGACCTTCCGGAACGCGCTGATGGCCCCGCTGCTGCGCAACATCCGCGGCCCGGGCGCTGGGGGGCCGGTTCTCACCGTGTACAAGTACGCCGGGGATCTCGGCGGCGAGCGTTTTGACGATGACCCCAACGGCCTCGTCAACTGGACGCAGTCCGTGCCGAACGTGAAGATCGGAACCATCGCCTACACCAGCCTGAGCGCCGCGCTGGCGGCGGCGGGCGTCGGCGACACGGTGCTGGTCGACGACAACTTCGCTCACCGCGGCAACTTCACGGTGGCGGGCACCAACGTCACCGTGGCTGGGGGGTTGATCGTGGGCAACATCGGCAGCGACGGCGCGGCCACGGGCGTGACGATCAAAAATATGATGGTGAAAGGGAACATCGGCTCCGGCGGGGGCGTGAGCGCGCCGGCCAACGTGTACCATTGTTCCGTGGTGGGGGCGATCACGGCCGGCACGGAGGCGCGGTGGTCCATCGCCACCGGCACGATCGCGCCGAACACGGCCGAGAACCTCACGAACGTCACCGGGGCCAGCTACTTCACCGACACCACGGGCGGCGACCTGCACCTGAACAACTCGCTGCCGGCGGTGCTATCGGGCACCATCGGTGTCGGCGTCAAGAACCAGGCGACCACCTCCCTGGAAACGGCCGATTTTGACGGCGCCAACACGCGCCCCGCGGGTTCGATGAGCGTGTACAACGACATCGGGGCCGATGAACTCGGGCCATTCTCGTTCTCCGGCCGGGTGTCGTGGATCAAGACGGACCTGGGACCGGTGCAGACCATCGGCTACTTGTCGGCTGCCGACTGGATCGTGGTCGGCACCGGCCAGCGCGACTCCGGCGCCGCCGGCGACTGGGAGAACGCCTTGGTGCTGATCAACCGCATGACCGGCGCGGTGGTGGGCGGAATCCGCGGCGCGGGCACGGCGCGCGCCACCAACGTCAGTTTCGACGACAGCCTCACGCTGCCGGGCACGGTGAAGTCGGTCTACGGTTACTACAACTACACCAACAAAATCTTCTTCTACGTCTCCTGCGACTCCAACGACGACGGCCTGACCGACATGATCCGCCGCATCGATCTGCCGGCCACCGGCAACCCCCCGACGCCCACCTGGGCCTCCGCCTCGGTGGTCTGGTCGTTCACGGTGTCGGAAGGGCCGCTGGGCGGGTTCGACTTCGCCGGGACGGAGCCGTACGACCTTTACGTCGTCGCCGACCAGGACAGCGGCCGCGAGCCTTCCGGCGTCCCGGTCCTTTACAAGATCAACGGGACCTCCGGCGCGGTGGCCGGTTCCAGCACCAACTACCGCTGGAACTACAAGCCGGGCGTGGTGGCGCTGGGGCCCGACGCGCTCTTCACCGGCCTGCGCTCCGACGACTCTTCCGGGAGCGACATCGTTCGCTTCACCGCGAACCTCCTGACGATCAACGCGGAGAACCTCGGCTCCGCCGGCATGGATATCAACCCCTTCGCGCCGACCTACAGCAGCGCCAACACCAAGGTGTTCGCCACCACGGGAGATCAGAACATTCATGCGCGGAACTTCAGCAACCTGACGACCATCTCCTGGGGCGTGGGAAGCCTCTTCGACCTCGTGGCCAAGGGGGTGACCGCGGGTTCCCCGGTGATCACCACGCCACCGCTCTCCGCCTACCGGTCGAACTGGCTCTACGCCGGCTACCACGAGGGCGAGGATACCTACCTGGCCAAGGTGCGCCTCGCCGACGGCGACCACGCCGACACCGACTGGAGCGGCGGTTCGCGTTTCGCCGCCCGCGGCAAGTTGAACATGGTCACGGTGGCCGGCGGCGTGATTCCGGGGGTGTACGCCATGACCGACAACGGCTACATGTTCACGCTCAAGACGCAGAACACCGCCTCCGGCACCATCAGCGACTCCGGCTCTCCCACGTATGACGGCAAGCCGACCCACAACTCTCCTCATAAGGTGGCCGGCAAAGGCGTGCAGAGCACGTTCTTCCAGTGGTACGGCACGGAACCGAGCGTGATCTTCGCCACCGAGCACGAACTGATCCGCATGCGCAACTGAGAAGCCGCGCGGGCCGGCGGCTCGGGTGCTCAGCCGGCATGAACTCCGTTTTCCCCTCTGACCGACGCATCGCGGCGGCGTGAGGCCGCGCGACGGTGACCGCCGGCCGACGGCGGAGTTCCCTCCGTGGCGGTCCACCCCGCTTGAGATCATGGCGACGTGCCCACGATCTTGTCGCGCACTCGGCGCGGCCTGGAACCCAACCGGTTCCGGCGTTGACCGATCCCGGGTGGGGCGCTACCATTCCGCGGCCCTTGGGGTGGGGGCGGGCATGGGTGATCCTCACGGCCGGGAGGGCGCGGCGGATGCTTCCACCATTGACCGAGCACGGTCTCCTGCCCCCGGGTGTTCACTCCGCGAGCATGGAGTCCGTGCAGGAGACGTTCGGAAGGCCTGCGCACTCACCACGCCGGCGTGAGTTGCTTCGAAAACTGAAGGACTATGTGGCGGCAGTGCGTGAGTCGTTGGCCGGCGCGCAGATCATCGTCGATGGGAGTTTCGTCATGGCAGGCGTGGACGAACCGGGAGACATCGACGTGATCCTGGTTCTTTCTCCCGACTGGGACTTTTCGCGGGACGTGAGCCCCAGCGACTATAATCTTATCGCGAAGAAGCGAGTAATCGGGAAGTATGAGATTCACCTGTTCTCCGTTCGGGCGGGATCGGAGGAAGAGCGGCGGTGGGTGGAGTATTTTGAGCAGGTGGGGACGAAGTGGATCAAGGGACTTGGGATTCCGGAGGGAACCCGCAAGGGCTTGGTGAAAGTGGCGTCATGATTGCGAGCGACAGCGATCTCAAGGTTGTTCAGCGGCAACTGGACCGGGTGGAGTGCGCCTTGGCGGCGCTCAAGCGGGACGTTCTACCGAAGAGCGCGGAGTGGTTCGCGTTGATGGCGGATGCCTATTGTGAGGAAATCTCGCGTTTACGCGTCGAGATCGACGAGTACACCGGCGCTTTCGCTCTCGCCGAGTTGCAGTCGGACATCGTCGTCCGTCTCGAGGGCGACGGCGTGCGTCTGGGCGAGGCGCCTGGAAGCCTGATCGATCGGGCGATTCGGTCAGTACGCAATGGCGTGGGGAGGATCGGAAAGGCCTTCGAGCAGTTTCACGCCCCCCCGACGACCACCGGCCCTTCCCCCGCGTGGAACGCGGCGTTGTACGATCCGCCCGTTATCGCCGTTGCCACCGGCAGCATCCGCATTCGCTTCGGCACGCCCACGATTTCTCCGCTGTTCGCCGAACAGGACGAAAAGAACTATCGGGCCGTCCTGGACCTTTTCTCCGCCGGCCTCTTGGCGGCGAGCGAGGGTGACGCGACGCGCCTCAAGCAGATTTGCTCTTCACCGGCGGTTCGCGATTCCGCTCTCGACGCCGTGGGGGCCCTCATTTCGCTTGCGGCCGGTTCGGTGAAACGCGTCACGCTTGCCGGCCGCCGCCTGGCCCCAATCAGCGGCGGCGCGGTCTGTTTGACGGCGGAATCCCGTGCGCGTCTCGATGCCGTTCGCAGCCGCGTTCCCGCGGAAGAGAAGCGCGTCACTCTTCGGGGCGTCATTCGTGAAGTTGACCTCGACGCCAAGACTTTCGACCTGCGCGAACGGCCCGGCGACTCCCCGGCACAGAAGTGCCGGTATCACGACACGTATGAGGAGCAAGTTGTCAGTTCCCTCGCCCGGCCCGTGATGGTTACGGGCGTGGAAACGAAGCCGGAGAAGGGGAAGGCGCGGTTTCTCGTGGAAGAGATCCAGGTAATTGAAGAGTGACGGCCGCGCGGCACGCCGCCTTCAGACAGGCCGAACATGCCCACGCTCGACTGGATCGGAAAGAAAGCCGTGGTCAACCATCACCGGCAGGTGCCCTATCGCCTGCTCAAGTGCGACGCCGCCCTCTCAGCCGGCGACGCCGACGCGGGAAATCTGCTCGTGCGGGGCGACAACCTGCTCGCCCTCAAGGCGCTGCTGCCCTACTACGCGGGCAAGGTGAAGTGCATCTACATCGATCCGCCGTACAACACCGGCAACGAGGGCTGGGTCTACAACGACAACGTCAATTCGCCCGAAATCCGCCGGTGGCTCGGCAAAGTGATCGGCAAAGACGCCGAAGACCTCTCTCGCCACGACAAGTGGCTCTGCATGATGTACCCGCGGCTGGCGCTGCTGCGCGACTTCCTCACCGAAGACGGGGCGATCTTCGTCAGCATCGACGACAACGAGGTTCAGAACCTGCGAGGCGTGATGGATGAGGTTTTCGGCGCGCGGAACTTCGTGGCAACGATTATTTGGCAGAAGAATTACGCGCCGAAGGCCTCGGCCAAACACTTTTCAGAAGACCACGATTACATCGTCGTCTATGCGA
Source organism: Planctomycetota bacterium (assembly GCA_016209585.1). Taxonomy (GTDB): domain Bacteria; phylum Planctomycetota; class UBA8742; order JACQVU01; family JACQVU01; genus JACQVU01. Next base: position 12,533 of record JACQVU010000280.1, on the reverse strand, counting down.
AGTTCGCGGATACGTGGGGACCACATCTTATGCCTCGCACGGAGAAACAGGACACGATGTACAAGAACCGGGACGACGATCCGCGCGGCCCTTGGAGGCCTAACAACCTCGCGGCGAGAAACTACTACAGCAAGGGGACTTACAGGATCCAATGCCCTGGTGGACGGGTCATTGAGGGACCACCCAGGGGATCCTATTGGCGGGTTTCCGAAGAGACGTTCAAGGAACTTGATAAGGACAATCGCATCTGGTGGGGCAAGGATAGAAACAGCGTGCCCGCGCCGAAGATTTTCTTGTCCGAGGTGAAGCAGGGCGTCGTCCCAATGACGATTTGGCCCTACACAGAGGCCGGGCATACCCAAGACGCGAAGAAGGAAGTCGTCTCTCTTGTCGATTTCGGCGACTCGGACGAAGTATTCATCACACCCAAGCCGACGCGGCTTTTGGAGCGAGTGCTGACTGTCGGCGCCGATAAAGACTCCCTCATCTTGGATTCATTCGCGGGGAGCGGGACCACGGGCCACGCCGTTCTCAAAGCCAACGCGGCCGATGGCGGTCGCCGTCGCTTCATCCTCGTCGAGATGGACGAGACAATCTGCCGGGAGGTCACGGCGCAGCGGCTGACTCGCGTCATCAAGGGCTACGGCGACACGCCCGGTCTCGGCGGCGGCTTTCGCTACTGCACGCTCGGTGAGCCGCTGTTCAACGCCGATGGCGGCATCGCGGAATGCGTCTCGTTCGCCGATTTGGCGCGGCACGTGTTTTTCACGGAGACGGGCGTGCCCATCCCCAAGCAGCCGCGCAAGGTGAGCGCGCTGCTGGGCGTGCACGCGGGGAAGGGTGTCTACTTGCTCTATAACGGCGTGCTCGGCGACAAGAGTGTGAAGGGCGGCAACGTTCTCACGGGCAGCGTTCTGGCGACGCTTCCCCCGCACGACGGCCCCAAGGTAATCTATGGGGCGGGTTGTCGGCTGGGCGCGGAGCGGCTCAGGCGGGAAGGGGTGACGTTCAAGCAGGTGCCGTACGAGATCAAGGTGACGTGAGCGATGGCGATCACGGTGGTGATCATGCCCTCCGCGGAGCGGGACCTTCAGGCGATCGGCGCCGTCGCGGCGCGCCGGGTTTTGGAGAAACTCCGGACCATCGAACGAGAGGGGCGGCTCGTGGGCGACGTGAAGCGCCTCACCGGGCAACCCGCGCGATTCCGGCTTCGCGTGGGCGACTACCGAGTGCTTTTCCTTCTTGAGGCGGATACCATGAAGGTATATCGCATTCTCCACCGGCGGGAGGCGTACGAGTGATGAGTGGTTCACCGCAGTTCCTGGAGCGTGACGGCAGGCCCGCGTTCGCGGTGCTGCCTATCGAGGAGTACGAAGCGCTCCGCCGCCGCCTCGAAGACCTGGAGGATCTGGCCGCGCTCTGCGACGCGGAAAAGGCGGACGCGGGGGCCGGCGGCCGGCCGTTGGCCGATGTTCTTCGCGACCACGGGCTTGACGCGACCCCCGCGCGGGATCAGTAACCACCGCGCCCGCGGCATGCTCTCCCTTCGCGAGTACCAGGAACGAAGTCTCGACGCGCTGGCCGCCTATCTGCGCGCGGCCACGACGGAAGGCGCGGACGTGCCGTTCTACCGCGCGACCGGGCGCCCGTACATCGCGGTTTCCGCTCTGCCGGGCATGCCTTACGTCTGCCTGCGCGTGCCCACGGGCGGCGGGAAGACTTTCATGGCGTGCCACGCCGTGGGAATCGCGGCCCGGGAGTACGTGCGCGCGGAGAGCGTGGTCTGCCTCTGGCTGGCGCCATCCAGCGCCATCGTGAAGCAGACGCTGGATGCGTTGCGGGACCGCCGACACCCGTATCGACAGGAAGTGGACCGGGCCTTTTCAGGCAACGTGGAGGTGATGAGTCTCGCCGACGCCCTTTCCGTTCCGCGCTCTCGGATGGATGGGGCGGCATGCGTCATCGTGGGCACGTTGCAATCCCTTCGCGTGGACGACACCGAAGGGCGGAAGGTGTATGAATCCGCTGGGGCGCTGCAGCACCATTTCAGCGGTTTGCCCGCTGAACTGTCCGGCGAACTGGACCGGGAGGGCGAAGGCGCGGTGGTCTACTCGCTGGCCAACGTGCTCCGCCTTCGGCGGCCGGTGGTGGTGATGGACGAAGCGCACAACGCGCGGACGGAACTTTCGTTCGACACGCTGGCGCGCTTGCGGCCGGCATGCATCCTGGAATTCACGGCGACGCCGGAGACCCGTCACCAACCTGAGCGGGGCCACTTCGCGAGCAACGTTCTTCACCACGTGTCGGCGCTGGAATTGAAAGCGGCCGACATGGTGAAACTTCCCATCCGCCTGCGGACGCGCGGCGACTGGCGTGACGTGATCGGCGACGCGATCGCGAAGCAGCGCGAATTGGAGGCGCACGCGCAAGAAGAGCGGAATGACACGGGCGAGCACATCCGGCCGATCGTTCTTTTTCAGGCGCAGCCCGTGTCGGATAAGGAATTGAACGTGGAAGCGTTGAAGAAGCGGCTTATCGAAGACTTCAAGGTGCCGGAGGAAGAAATCGCCGTCGCCACGGGCACGACGCGGGAGACGCGGGACGTCGATCTTTTCGCCGACGATTGTCTGATCCGTTTCATCATCACGGTGCGTGCGTTGGCGGAAGGGTGGGACTGTTCGTTCGCGTACGTTCTCTGCACGCTTTCCAGCGTCGCCACGGCCCGCGGCGTGGAGCAGGTGCTGGGGCGCGTTCTTCGGCTTCCGGGCGCGCGGCGCAAGAACCGCCCGGAGTTGAACTGCGCGTACGCGTTCGCGGCTTCGGACGATTTCATGAAGACCGCGAGGGGCCTCACTGATGCGCTGGTGGAAGGCGCGGGGTTCCAGAAGTTGGAGGCGAAAGACCTCGTGATCGCCGACGAGCGGGAGAGCCAAGCGCTGTTCGACGAAGGTCCGATGTTCGCCGAAGCATCGGAGCCGGTGAGCGAGACGCCGAACCTGACGGGCTTGCCGGCGGGGCTGCGCTCTCGCGTGTCGTACGAACCGTCTACCAGCGTTCTCACCGTGCGGCGACCGCTGACGAGGCGTGACGAAGCGGAGTTGCGCGGGTGTTTCACGAAGCCGGAAGACCATGAAGCGGTTCACCGGATCGCCCGTAAGACCCGGGGGGAAGGCCCGATCCGCGAGCCCATTCGCGTCCCATTGCTCGCCATCCGGTCGGAAGGCGGCACTCTGGAGATGTTCGAAGAGAGCCATCTTCTCGATGCGCCGTGGAACCTGGCGACATGCGACAGCACGCTTGGCGAGGCCCTCTTCCCCACGGTGGAGCGCGCGGGCGTCGAGGGAGAGATCGACATCACCAGCGCCGGGAGGATGGAGATGATCGGCTATCCGGCGCGACTCCACGCGCATCATTCGCGGCTGTTCGGCGAACCGGGATGGACCGACGTGGAACTCGCGAACTGGCTCGATCGGAACATTCCGCATGCCGACGTACCGCGCGCGCACTCGAGCCTCTTCATCCTCAACGTTCTGTCCGGCCTGATCAAGAATCGAGGCATAACGGTGGAGCAATTGGCGCGGAGGAAGTACCCGCTCGCCCGCGCGATTGAAGAGCGGATCGCGGAACATCGCCGCGAGCAGCGCAAGCGGGCGTATGCCGTCTTGCTGCTTCCCGACGCGGCAGCGCCGTTGGAAACAAGCGCTGAACTGTGCCTGACGATTGACGGCACGCGATACGATCCCGGCTGGTGTTATGACGGTCCGTGGCGTTTCAGGAAGCATCTGATCCCGGTCGTCGGGGAGTTGAAGGGCGAGGGCGAGGAATACGAGTGCGCCGTCTTTCTGGACCACGAACTGACGGGCGTCGATACCTGGATTCGCAATCTGGAAAGCCGCCCGCAAACATCATTCTGGCTGCAAACGTCGACTGATCGCTTCTACCCCGATTTCGTGGTGCGCCTCACGGATGGACGCGTGCTGGTGGTGGAGTACAAGGGAGAGGATAGATGGAGCAACGACGACTCCCAGGAGAAGCGCAAAGTCGGCGATCTGTGGGCCGCGCGCAGCGGCGGGAAGTGCCTGTTCGTCATGCCAAAAGGGAAAGACTTCGGCGCCATTGAGCGCGCGATTCGCCCGCTGTGACGCGGCGGGTCGCGGTACCGGATGGCGGCGTAAATCCCTCGACCGAGACGCGGTAAAGGCGGTTTACACCCAGAGGAATAAACCACGAACGGACACCAATGAACACCATTTCCACCATCCGAAATCCGAACGGGAACGACCGATTCCGTGCCTTTATTGAACCATCCTCCGGCCCCCGCCCGATAGTAGTTCACAGCGAGGTTTCAATGCGCCCTTTCGCCTTACTCGCTCCACTTCCCGCCGCTCTGACTCTCGCGCTCGCGGTCGCGTCGGCCACGTAAGGTGGGGAGGGGGGGGCGACGATCCCGCCCGGCCGGCGCCGGTGGAACGGGAGGCGCGGTTCGCTAAGTCACTCAGCCTTCTGGAAACCGCGCCGCTGGCCGGCGCCCGTCTCGGCCGCCCCCATCACCGCGCGATGGCGTGCACGGCGGTGGCCTTCACCAGGGCGATCACCTCCACGCCCGGCGCCAGGGAGAGTTCCTCGCGCGCCGCGCGCGTGACCAGCGCGGTGAGCGGAAAGCCGGCGTCAAGCCGCACGCTCACCACCGGCCCCTCGTCGCGCGTCTCGACCACCCGCGCCGCGATGCGATTGCGGGCGCTCATCCCCTCCCCCGGTTGATGGCGCAGAATGTGCACCTCCTCGGCGCGGAAACAGAGCGCCACCTCCGCGCCCACGGCCACGCCGCCCTCGTCCACGGCGGCGAGCATCATCGTCGTCGTCGCAGCCGGTTCGCCCGCGGCCACCCGGACCGCGAGCACGCCGGCCTCGATCGCGGCGACCACGCCGCTCACCAGGTTCTCAGCGCCCAGCACGCGCGACGCCTCGATGCCCGCCGGGTGGGCGAAGACCTCCGCCAGCCGGCCCTGCTGCAACACCCGCCCGCGGTCGAGCAGAATCAGATCGTCGCCCAGCGCCGCGGCCTCCACGCGGTCGTGCGTGACCACCACGGCGGGCGTGCGGCTGGCGAGAAGCACCCGGCGCAGTTCGCGCCGCAGGTCGCTCCGGGCGGCGGCGTCCAGCGACGAGAGCGGCTCGTCCAGCAGCAAAAGGCGCGGGGCTGGCGCCAGGGCGCGCGCCAGCGCCACCCGCTGGCGTTCGCCCCCGGAGAGGGTGGCGGGCCAGCGATCCGCCAGCGCCTCCAGGCGGGCCAGCGCCAGCATCTCGCGCAGACGTTCCTCGCGGGCCGCCGCCGGCCGCGCGAAGAGGCCGTAGGCGACGTTCTTCGCCACCGAAAGGTGCGGGAAGAGCGCGCCGTCCTGGGGGACGAACCCCACGCCGCGCTTCCGCGCGGCGACGTGCGTTCCCGCCGCCGCGTCGAACCAAACCGCGCCCCGAAACTCGATGCGCCCGGCGTCCGGCCGGTCAAGCCCCGCCAGACAGCGCAGCAACGTGGTCTTGCCGGCGCCCGACGGCCCGAACAGCACCGTTACCACCGGCGGCTCGACCCGCGCCGTGGCGCGGGCCGTGAGGCTGACGCCCCGCGGGAAGCGGCGCTCGAACTCCAGAACGAGGTGGGCGCTCATGGCGGGGCCGGCCGGCGGCGCAGCGCGGCCACCGCCGCCAGCGCCGCGAACGAGAAGAGCAGCAGCAGCAGGCTCGCCCGCCCGGCGGCGGCGTAGTCCAGCGCCTGCACGTCGTCGTAAATGGCCATGGAGATGGTGCGCGTCGTCCCCGGAATGTTGCCGCCGATCATCAGCACGACGCCGAACTCGCCGACGGTGTGGGCGAAGGCCAGCGCCGCCGCCGCCGCGACGCCGCCCTTGGAAAGCGGCAGGGTCACGCGCCAGAAAGCCCCGGCGGGAGACGATCCCAGCGTCGCGGCCGTCTCCAGCAGGCGACGGTCCACGGCGGCGAAGGCCGCGGCCATGGGCTGCACGGCGAAGGGCAGGCTGTAGAGAACCGACCCCACCACCAGCCCCTCGAAGGTGAAGGCCAGGGGGTGGCCGGTGAGGGCCGTGAACCAGGCGCCCACCGGGCCGCGCGCGCCCAGCAGCGTCAAAAGGTAATAACCAAGCACGGTGGGCGGCAGCACCAGGGGCAAGCCCACCGCGGCCTCCACCAGCGGCTTCCAGCGCGCCCGCGAGAAGGCCAGCCACCCGGCGAGGGGAACGGCGATCAGCAGCAACGCACCCGTGGTGACCGCCGCCAGGCGCACGCTCACGCCGATGGCTGTCCAGTCCATGCGTCACCCGTGAGGTCAGGTCACGGCGACGGATCGAGGCCGTGGCGCGCGAGAGCGGCCGCTCCGGCCGGTCCGCGGAGGAAGTCCACGAAAGCGCGCGCGCGATCCGGCGCCGCGCAACGCGCCAGCGTCGCTCCCGCGTGGGGCAGCGGCGCGTGCCACTGCTCGGGAACCGTCCACAACCGGGCGCGGGCAGGTCCGGAAGGCGAGAAGAACGCGGACCGTGCCGTGAGCGCCGCGTCAGCCGCGCCGGCGTCGAGGAACTGCGCGGTCTGCGCGGCGTTCTCGCCCATCACCAGCCGGTCGCGGTACCGCTCCCACAGGCCGAGCGCCGTCAGCGCCTCCACGGCCGCGCGCCCATAGGGCGCGTGCCGCGGGTTGGCGATGGCCAGCCGCGAAAAGCCGGGCGCGTCGAGCGCGGCCGCGCCCAGCGCCGCCACGTCCACCGGCGAATCCAGCCGCGCCGCCAGCGCCAGCCGGCCGCGGGCGTAAAGAAACGGTCCGCCATCCGCCCGTATCAAATTGTCGCGGGCGAGCAGGTCCACCGACTCGGTATCGGCGGCGAAAAACATATCGAACGGCGCTCCCTCCCGCGCCTGCGCCGCCAGGTTGCCGGTCGCGCCGGCGGTCACCCGCACCTCCGTCTCCGGGCGATCTTTCTCGAACGCCCGGGCGAGATCTTCCAACGCGGGACCCACGCTGGCCGCCGCGGCCACGCGCAGGACGACGCGCGCCCCGGGCGCACCGGTGGGGCCGCCGGGCGCCGAGGCGAAGCAGCCCGCGGCGTCCAACGCCAACCCCAGCGCCGCCGTGCCGCCGATGAGCCACGGCCCGGCGAACGCCGTTCTCACAACGTCACCTCCTGTCCCTCGCGCGTCATGAAAACCTCGCCCGTGAACCCCTTGCCGCGAGCGTAGTCGCGCGCCCAGGCTTCCAGCGCGTCCAGCCGCGCGTCGTCGTGCAGCGGCTCGTGGTGTGACAGTCCGATGCGCCGCGCGCCGGCCTTGACGCCCATGTCGACCGCGTCGGGGATGGAGGTGTGGCCCCAGCCGACCTTCGTGCGGTACTCCTCGGCGGTGTACTGGGCGTCGCAGATCAGGAGATCGACGTCGCGGCACAGTTCCACGATCTGGTTGTTCCGCATTTCGATGATCGCGCCGGCCTGCTCGCCGAAGTGATCGTCGTCGTCCCAGAGACCGCTGGACGTTGTTTCGGCGGCCGGCGACGCCTTCGCCCCGGACCCCGCCTCGCCGTCCGCCCAGGGGTTGCGGTACGGCTCGGTGTCGCCGGTGTAGAAAAGGCTCTTCCCGCCCACGCTGACGCGGTACCCCAGCGCCTGGATGGAGTGGTTCATGAAGTGCGACCGGACCGTGACGCCGCCGAAGTCGGTCACCCCCTCCCGCATCTCATGGTATTCCAGAAGCGCCGCGATACCGGTGAAACGGTGGGGGTAGAACTGCCGGTCCCACTGCACCTGCATGGTGCGCTCGAAACTCTTCCCCTGGTCCACCAGGTTGAACGGGCCGTAGGCGTCGATCCGGTTGCCCGCCACGAACAGCGGCTCGAAGAAGGCGAAGCCGGCGATGTGGTCCCAGTGCGTGTGGTTGAACAGCACCGTGATCCGCTGGCCCGTGCCCAGCGCCGCCAGCGCGCGACCGAGCGGCCAGATGCCCGTGCCGCCGTCCAGCACGAAGTGCCGGCCGTCGCCCGTCAACACCTCGTAGCAGGAGGTGTTGCCGCCGTACTTGACGGTGTTCAGGCCGGGGCATGGCACGGACCCGCGGCAGCCCCAGACCTTCACGCGCATGGCTGCTACCGGGCGACGCCCCGCATGAAGAAGATGAAGGTCACGGCGATGAACGTGGGGATCAGAATGCCGATGCTGTAGGCCATGTACCCGAAGAACGAGGGCATTTTGATCTTCGCCTCCTCGGCGATGGCCTTGACCATGAAGTTCGGCCCGTTGCCGATGTAGGTGTTCGCCCCCATCATCACCGCGCCGCAGGCGATGGCCTCCAGCAGCACGTTGGGCACGCCGACCACCAGATCGGCCGCGTCCACCCCCTGCGTCCCCAGCCCTTGCGCCGTGGAGAGGAATACGAGGTAGGTGGGCGCGTTGTCAAGAAAACTGGACAGCCCGCCAGTCAGCCAGAAAAAGAGCGGCAGTTGCGCGCTGAGGAACTTCGCCTGATCGCCGCCGTAGGTCGTGGCGAGATCGCCAACGGCCCAGGTGACGATGTCGCCGCCGCGCACGTTCAGGACGATGAGCGCCGGGATCATCGTGACGAAAATGCCGATGAACAGGTAAGCCACCTCCTGGATGGGCGCCCAGGAGAAGCCGTTCTCCTGGCGCAACGTCCACGGCGTGCGGAAGAGCGAGGCCCACGCGAGCAGCAGCATGACCGCCACCTGGAACCCCTTGACTACGGCCTCCTTCAAGAGGTGCTGGGTGTACTCGAAACTCATCCACTCCTTCTCAACACGTTCGTTGTTCGCCTCCGCCGCGCGATAGCCCACCACCAGCGGGGCCTGGCCGCGGAAATGTTCGGCGTCGCCCTTGAAGAATGCCTCCCACGCCTTCTCCTGCGCGCCGACCATCGCGTGCTCTTCCGCCTGCTTGTACGCCTCGTCGCCCTCCTTCACCCCCTTCTTCTCCAGGACGGGCCGGAGTTTGCCCATTTCTTCCCGGGCGGCTCCGGCGGCATAGGCGTTCAGCGCCGCGAACACGGCGGGCTGGTCTTTCATCGCCTCCCGCGTCCGGGCCTCGAAGATGCCGTGGAAGCGCGAGTGGTGGTACCACTTCTCGACCTCCGCCGAGGCCACCACCGTGGCGATGACGCCGCCGAGGAGCAGGATGTTGAACGCGCCCTTGATGCCCAGGGGCGCGGCGGCGCCGTCCGCCGGCGCGGGGGCGTCGCCGCGGCTCGCCATCGTGTCCCAGACGTAGAAGATGACCAGCAACAGGGCGTTGACCATGGCCCATTGCGGGAGAAGCCGCAGCGTCCAGGCGAACGGCACCCCCTTCAGGAATCCAAGGAAGAGCGGCGGGTCGCCGAGCGGCGTCAACATGCCGCCGCAATTGGCCACGATGAAGGTGAAGAAGATGATGATGTGCGCCTTTTTCGCCCGGTGGGCGTTGGCCCGGATGGTCGGCCGGATGAGAAGCATCGCCGCGCCGGTGGTGCCGATGAAACTGGCCAGTATCCCGCCCAACGCCAGGATCGCCGTGTTGACCACGGGCCGGCCCCGCAGCGACCCGGTGACCAGGATGCCGCCGGAGATCACGAACAGCGACCCCAGCAGCGCGATGAAGGCCACGTACTCCATCATGGTCTCGATCAGTTTCAGGCGGTTCTCGCCGCGATCCTGCGCGCTCCCCTGGAAGAGCAGGTAGAGCAGCACCGGCAGACCGAGCAGCAGCGCCACCTTCAACTTGTTGGTGTTGTGTTCCCACCAGTGGCCGTAGGTGAGCGGAATGATGGCGATGCCCAGCAGCAGCACCGCGAAGGGAATGATGCTCCACATCGCCACCGGCATGTGCGCGTGGCCCTCCGCGGCCAGCGCCACCGCCGGGAAGAGCGCCACCGCGGCCATGCTCGCGGTCAAACGGGTCGTCCACTTCCGGAGCGAATCCATAGGGGACTCCGAATCGAAGGTTCCTGCCCAGCGCCACGCGGCGCTCAAAAGGACGCGGGATTCTAGCCGCGTCACCTCGTCTTCACAAGAGGCAAAACGCCTCTGCGCCGGGCGGTCCCTGGAGAGTGAAGCCGCGGGCGTTTAGACTTGAGGCGCTGTCGACAGAGAGGTCCGCCCGCCTCGGTCGGCGGCTTCAGAAAGTCGATAACGAAGTGGAACTCGATACTCGCCGGAAGATTCTTGAAGGCGTCTCCGACCGCCAGCGCGAGGCGATCACCCACGTCGACGGCCCGCTGCTGGTGCTGGCCGGGGCGGGGTCGGGCAAGACCCGCGTGAACCCGCGGCGGCTGGGCCACCTCGTGTCGGAGGGGGTGCCGGCGACGCGCATTCTCGCCATCACCTTCACGAACAAGGCCGCGGGTGAGATGCGCTCGCGGGTGGACGAGTTTCTCGACGTTCGCGGCCTGTGGGTCTCCACGTTTCACTCCGCCTGCGCGCGGCTCCTGCGGCGGCACGCCGAGGCGCTGGGGTACCGCGAGCACTTCACCATCTACGACACCGACGACCAGATCGCGGTGGTGAAGGAGGCGCTGGCGAGCCTGAAGATCGACGCCACCCACTACCGCCCGCCCGTGGTACTGGGGCGCATCTCGGCGGCGAAAAACGATTTGATCGACCCGGCGGACTACGCGGTGGGCGACTACTTCGACCAGAAGGTCTTCGACGTCTACCCCGTCTATCAGGAGACGCTGCGCCGGCGCAACGCCATGGACTTCGACGACCTGCTCGTCAACGTCGTGCGCCTGCTGCGCGAGAACGCCGACGCGCGCGAGACGTACCAGGATCAGTTCCAGTACCTGCTGGTGGACGAGTACCAGGACACCAACCGCGCCCAGTACGAGATCGTGCGGCTGCTTGGCGCGAAGCGTAAGAACGTGTGCGTCACCGGCGACCCCGACCAGTCCATCTACGGCTGGCGCGGGGCCGACATCGGCAACATCCTCTCATTCGAGCGCGACTATCCCGGTTGCCGGGTGGTGGTGCTCGACCGGAACTACCGCTCGACGCAGGTGATTCTCGACGCGGCCAACGCGCTCATCGCCCACAACGCGGATCGCAAGGAGAAGGCCATGTGGTCAGAGGAGCGCGCCGGGAAGGCCATCGAGCACCGGCGCTACGACGACGAAGGCGAGGAGGCCGGCGCCATCGCCGCCGCCGCGCGCGAGGCGGCGCGGGAGGAGGGCGCGCGGTACGGCGACGTGGCCGTGCTCTACCGCGTCACGGCCCAGTCGCGCGCCATTGAGGAGCGTTTCGTCAGGGAGGGAATCCCTTACGTCGTGGTGGGCGGCACCGCCTTCTACCAGCGCCGCGAGATCAAAGACGCCCTGGCCTACCTCACCATTCTGCTTAACCCGGTCGACGACCTCTCCGTCCGGCGCGTCATCAACGTGCCGGCCCGCAAACTCGGCAAGACCGCCGTGGCGCGCCTCTCTGAACACGCCGCCGCCCGCGGTCTCTCGCTGCTGGCCGCGGCCCGCGACGCCGACGCCGCCCCCGGCCTCTCCCCCTCCGCCCGCAAGGCGGCGGCCGCCTTCTTCGACCTCTTCGCCCCCCTCGCGGCGCTGGGCGATTTCCCCGTGTCGCCCATCGTCCGCGCCGTCGTGGAAAACACCGGCCTCCTGGCCTCCTACCGGAACTCGCCCGACCCCCAGGACGTCGAGCGCGCCGAAAACCTGGAGGAACTGGTGGTCGCCGCCGCCGAGTACGACCGGCGCGCGGAAAACGGCAGCCTCGCCGCCTTCCTGGAACAGGCCGCGCTGGTCACCAGCGCGGATCGCTCCGAACTGGCGCCCGAACGGGTCACCCTCATGACCCTCCACGCCGCCAAGGGGCTGGAGTTCCACACCGTGATTATCGCGGGCGTGGAGGACGGCCTCTTCCCCCTCGACCGCGCCGACGACCTGGAGGAAGAACGCCGCCTCATGTACGTCGGCCTCACCCGCGCCAGGCGGCGCGTCATTCTCACCTCGGCCGACTGGCGCGCCCGCGCCGGCTTCAGCGAAACCCGCCGCCCCTCTCGCTTCATCCGCGAGATGGGCAAAAACGCCGTCGCCGAGATCGATCACACCGCCGCCGGCCTGGCGAGAAGGCTGCGCGCCCGGACGGGGCGCGGCCGCCGGCGGGACGGGGCGGACGGCGACGGCGACGGCGGCCCGTCCGCCGATGAGATGAGGTCCGAGCCGCCCGCCTACTCGCCGGGGCAGCGCGTCTTTCACGAGACGTTCGGCCAGGGCGTCGTCACCGCCGTCGCCGGAAGCCGCCATTCGCCCAAGGTGGTGGTGACGTTTGACGAACACGGTGAGAAGACGCTGGCCGCGGCCTTCGCGCGGCTGGTCAAACTGCGGGTCTGACCCGCATTAGAGAACCCCCACCATGACCATTCGTCTCTCCCTTCTCGGCCTGCTCTTCATCGCCGGGGGCGTCGCCATCTACGCCGCCATCGCCGCCGCCGAAAACCACGTGGCTTCGGAGGAAGAAGCCTTCGGAAAGCCCAACCCCCAACCCCCAGCCC
>JACQVU010000297.1 GCA_016209585.1 Planctomycetota bacterium | reverse complement strand
GGGGGAGAGGGGGAGAGGGCGAGACAGGGAGACGGGGAGACAAGGAGACAAGGAGACACCACGTGAGGCGCGGGCGGTTCGACGACCGCCGCGCGGATCGCGCCGTGACATCGCCAGTTCACTCGTCATGTCCCCCTCACGCCTTCTCAACCTCCGGCCCCGTCGCTCGCTCTCCCCATCTCCCCATCTCCCCGTCTCCGCTCGCGTTCACCTGACCTCGTACTCCACCAGAACCTGGTGGCGCTGGGCGCAGGCCACCTCGATCCCGGTCACCTTCGGCGTCCAATTGAACATACTGTCGCGGAAGGCGTCGGCCGCCACCGGGAAGGTGAGGCGCAGTTCCAGCGTGTCGGCGCGGACGCCGTCGCCCAGGTCGAACACCTGCCGCGCCTTGCCGGCGAGGTCCACGTCGAACCGCCAGATGCCCCCCGGCTGGTTGGTGGGGGTGGTGTTCCAGGGCGGGCCGCCGTCGGTCCGCGCCAGCACCCGCACCGAGTGATACCGCGCCACCTGGCTGAGGCTGGGGGAGGTCTGGTCGATCTCAATGGTGACGTTCTTCCAGATGGCGTTTTTCTTCGCGAAGGCCGTCTCGTAGTAGACCATTTCCGGCCGCGCCGCGCGGTCAGCCTGGCGGTCGTGATAGCGGTGGGGCATGGCCAGCACCAGCGCCTGCTGGCCGTGGGTCTTTTTCCGCGTGCCGAAGGAGCCGCGCCAGATTTCGACGGTGTCGGGGTCGCCGGCGGGATCGAAGGCCGGGAAGAAGAGATGGGGCGGGTCGGTGGGCTGGGGCGAGCGAATCTCGGTGTGCCCCACCATCTCGTCTTCCACAAGAGCGTAGCCCCCGCGCGGGTTCAACCCCTGGCCGCCGGAGAGGCCGATGATGCCGCCGTTGTCGCTGCCCGCGAGCACGAGGCCCCGGGTGCGGGCGCTGATGGCGATCACGTCGCTGCCGTCGTGGCCGCGCGCGGTGGTGCCGAGGTAGCCGCGCGCCATGACCTTGCCGCCCGGCGCACCCAGGGCCTCGCCCTCGATCAGCACCACCCCGCCGCGGAAGTTCCGAGCGGGTTGCCCTTGCCGGGTGAGCAGGGAGAGGGCGGAGCCGTCCTGGTCCAGCGGCGCGCCGAGTCGGTAAAACTCGGCCTGCCACTGGGGGGTGTCGAAGTCGAGCGCCGCGCGGCCCTCCTCCGACAGGGGATCGCCCACCACCGTGCCGTTGAACCGCACCGTGCCCGCCGATCCGGCCCGCGGCAGCGCGCCGGTGGGAAACTTGAGCAGCCACCCCCCCGCGGGGAAGGTAGCCGTCACCTGGGCCTGAAGGGCGGCGAAGGCGTTGCCCACGTGGTTAATGGTGTGCTCTTCCTTGCGGTCGTGCGCCTGGGTGGCCAGCGTGACCACGTCCCACCGGCCGGGGGCGCTGCCGGCGGTCTGGAAGACGGGCATGACCTTGGAACCGTCGCGGAGGAAAGTCTTCTTGGTTCCAAGTTGCTGACGCCAGGAAAGGTTGAGCGTCTGGGCGATGGCGGTGATGCTGGCCTTGCGCGCGGCGTCGATGGCGTCGACCGTCGAGTTGGTTTGCAGGGGGATGGGCGGCAACCCCGAACAGCCCAGCGGCGCGGTGACGGTGCGGCGTTCGGCCGTGAGGAAGAGCGTGATGGGGGCGACGGCCGCGCGGGCGATCTGGTCGGCCACGAAGTAGACCGTGGCCCCCGTGCCCGGCGCGACGGTGTCGTAGCGGAACCACTCATACTCCGTGGGCGAGGCGTAGACTTGCAGGTACTTCGGCTGGGCGGGATAGTCGAGATTGCCGGCCTTGTCGGGCTTGACGGCGAGGGAAATGGGCATGACGAACGTCCAGCCGTTGCGCCAGAAGCGGGCCGTGGTGCCGAGTTCCCCGCGCGAGAGGCCGTCGAACGTGTTGTTGGTGCGGCTCGTGTAGCGCGCGATCTCGGTGCCGGCGGTGATGGCCTGGCATTCGGGACTCATGCCGCCCGCGCCGCCGGGGCCGGGTCCGCCGCCCGGCGGGCCGGCGCCCCCACCGCCGCCGGGGGGGTTCACGGGGGTGGCGTAGACGCCCACGATGAGCAGGTAGCCGCTCTGCTGGAACTTGGAGGCGTCGGTCACGCGCACGGAGGTCGCCCCTTCCGACAGGCCCGGGAGCCGCCAGCGGGGGTCGCGGGTGGAGTCGTCGAGTTCGGTCCAATACACGTCGTCAAGGTTGGAGTCGAGCACGCCGTTGCCCGTGGTCACGTCGGAGCGATTACCGTCGGTGTAACCGAAGGGCGCAACCAGCGCGCCGTCGGGGTGGCTGGCGCTCTGCGTTCCGCGAACGCCGCGGGCGAGGATGCGGCCCGATCCGTCGATGGAGATCGCCTCGTCGCCCACGCGCACCACGGCCTCCGGGACGTCCTCGTCGTGGGGGGTCTTCCGGCGGTAGAGCAGTTGCGCCGCGCCCTCTTCCACGCGCACCTGTCCGCCGGCGTTGCCGCCGGGGAGGTCGCCGGCGAGGTGGCCGGAGATGAGCACCGGGTCTTCGCCGTCGGGGTAGTGCCAGTACTCGGCGCGGGAGACCAGCCCCTTGTCTTCCATGGAACCGAGGCCATCGACCATCAGCGCCAGGCCGCCGGGATTGGTGGAGGACCAGGCCGCGAAGAGGTGGTACCAGAGGTCGTTTTTCAGCGTGCGCTTGTCGCCGCGGTTGTTATGGAAGCGCGCCTCGGCCTGGGAACGTTCCAGCGTGGAGTCGGCCGCGGCCAGCACGAGCGCGCCGAAGCGGCCGTCGTGGTAGAGCGAGACGCGGTTCTCGAAAAGCGCCTCGCCGCCGTCGAGAAGGAAGCATTTGCCGGCGCCGAAGTCGCGCAGGGGTTTGTACCAGAAACAGACCGCGCCGGGTTGTTCCAGGTTCACCTGGACGTTGCCGGCCGTGGCGCCGCCGGCGACCTCGCCATCGCCGTTATCGACGCCTTGCTGGCCATTCTTGTCGCGGAAGATGGAGTGGAAGGTCTCGCGGCGGATCCAACCCTGGGCGGTGTCGCCTTCGGCTTTGACGAGGTTGGCGAGGCGCAGGCGGGACTGGGGGCGCTCGAACTCGGCGCGGGTGCGGACGGTGAGTTTGTCGGCGTAGTCCGGGCCAATCTGCACGATGCGCCGCAGCGCGCGGGAGGCGATGGTGTTGCCGGCCGGGTCGTTGATCGCGGCCCGCCCCTCGATGGTGAAGACGTCGCCGGAATGGAAGGAGAAGGGCGCGGTGGAGGCGATGAGGTCGCGCGACCAGGGGCGCTCGGCGTTGAGCAGGATGGTGTCGACGTCGCTGCGCGTGAAGTCCGCGTTCTTGCCGATCAGGCCGGTGAGATAGGAGCGCAGATCGGCGAAGTCGACGAATTGCCCGGCCGAGACCGCCGGGGGCGTGACGCCGCCGGCTCCGCTCGCGGCGGCCGCCGGGTCGGCGGGCGGGGCGAGGCGGGTGCGGAGGATGAGACGCTGGGCGGCGAAGGTGGCGTCGTCCCAGGTGAGGGCCTCGCGGCCGGCGAGGCGCAGGCCGTAGAAGAGGGCGCGGAGCGTGTCGAACGAGGCGGTGTTCACGTTCACCGGGTGGCGCGAGTACATCTCCAGCACCGCGGTGTAGGCGTCGAGGCGGCCGTTGGTGACGCGGCGGTCGAGGGTGATCTGCCCGTCCTGGCCGGAGCCGCGGACGATGGCGTACTCCACGGCGCCGTTACCCACCAGGCGCACCACCGATCCGGGGTTGAAGTGCGAGGAATCCTCCACCCGGAGGAAGGTGGGCTTGCCCTGGTCGTCGGGGTCGTTGTAGATGCCCTTGATGGTCTCGGGGTTGATCCAGACGTGGCCCGTCAGCCAGTCGGAGTTCACGGTCACCAGGTCGCGGCAGGCGCGGTAGCGGTGGGGCAGGATGGACTCCGCGCCGGGGCAGAGGGTGTCGTAATCGGCGATGCGTTTGATGGCCACCGGCGTGTCGAAAATGGGCATGCCCTGCGGCCCGGCGCCCTGGGAGGCCAGCGTCTTGTGCCGGGCGGCCTTGTAGGCGCGGTAGTCGATCACCATGTCGCCTTTCTTGAAGTTGCCGGGCTGATCGCGGAACTCCGGCCGGCCACCGCGGGTGCGTTCGGCGATCAGGATCAGTTTCTGCTCGCCTTTCTCGGCCAGGCCCTTGAAGGAGATGAGTTCGCCCGGCCCGGCGCCGCGCGTTACCCAGAGCCAGCCGACGGAGTTCTCGGGGTGGGCGGGGTCGGTGGCCAGCGTGGAGAAATCGTCGACCACCATCACGTCTTTCTCCTGCTCGGTGAGGTCGGCGGCGAGTTGGGCCGCGCCGAGGAGGTTGCCCAGCAAGAGGACGGTGGCCGAGTTCAGGTTGATTTTCGACTGCTCGTCTTCCACCAGGGCGGAGAAGATGGTGTTCCAGGCGTTGTCGTCGACCCGCCCCTCGGCGAAGAGCAGGCCGCTGGGGTCGAGGCCGGCGTTCTCCAGGACCGTGAAGTCCACGACGAACTCGTCGCGGCTGTCCACCTGCGGATCATTGAACGCGCCGCCCGCGCCCCCGCGGCCGTCGCGCGCCGCGGCCTCCGCGGCCTCGTTGGTGCGGGCCAACTGGGCCACGGCGTGGTTGGCGGCCGTCTCGGCCAGTTGCCGCGCCCGAACCCCAGCCACGAAGGCGTTGGCCGAGGTCTGCTGCATCTGCATCGAGGCCGCGAACGGCAGCGCGATGAGCAGCAGCGCCACCAGCACCAGCACCACCATGAGCAGCGCCATGCCGCGCCTGGCGGGGGAGCGGGAGAGAGAGGGAGAGGGGGAGATGGGGAGATGGGGAGACAAGGAGTCGGGGAGATGGGGAG
>JACQVU010000287.1 GCA_016209585.1 Planctomycetota bacterium | reverse complement strand
GCGTCATGCTCCGGCCCGCCCCAGTGGTGCGTGAACCGCACGCCGCGCAGCGCGGGGAAGAGGCGCGCCACCCAGGCTTCCAGCGCGCGCCGCACGCCGTCGTCTACGAACTTGCGCGCGTCGTGCTCCCGCCCGCCCCGGTGGTAACGCACCGCCCCGCCCCCCATGAGCAGGCGGTTGTCGGCCGTCAAACGGTAATAGTGAACGAGGTTGCGCGCGTCTTCGATGCCCTGCCGCCGCGCCCAGCCGAGGGCGGCGAGGCGATCGGGAGAGAGCGGCTCGGTGATCACGATGTGCGTGAACACCGGCAGCGAGAGCCGGTTGAGCGCCGGATGCCACGAGGTGTAGGCGTTCGTCGCCAGGATCACGCGATCCGCCCGAACCACGCCCGCGGGGGTGGACAGGAGCATGCACGCCGCGCCACGCCGCACGTCGATGACCGGCGCCATTTCGTACACTTCCGCGCCCCGCCGCTCGGCCGCCGCGGCCAGGCCGTGGAGCAGCTTCCAGGGGTTGAGAATGGCGCAATCGGGATCGAACTTCGCCCCGCGGTAGAGGGGCGAATCCACCTCGCGGCGGGTGCGCGCGCGGTCCCACAATTCCAGCGTTTCAACGCCGATCTCGCGCGCCAACGCGATCTCTTTCTCCAGGCGCCGCATCTGCGCGTCACAGTTGGCCGCCACCATCAGCCCCGTGCGTTCCAGGTCGCACGCGATGCCCTCTTCCTTCACCAGCGCGCAAGCGTGGTTCACCGCGCGCCGCATGAACGCGAAGGCCTCCCCCGCGCGCTGGCGGCCGAATCGCCATGCCGTGGTCTCCAGCGTGAGGCCGAAGAGCGTCATGGCGAAACCGCCGTTGCGGCCGGAGGCCCCGTAGCCCACGGTGGCGCCTTCCAGCACGGCCACGCGCAGGTCCGGCCGGACCTTGCGGATTTCCAGCGCCGCCGACAACCCGGTGAACCCCGCGCCCACGATGGCCACGTCCACGTCCAGCCCGCCGGTCAGCCGCCGCGCCGGCGGCGGCGAGAAGGTCTCTCGCCAGAAACTGGGGGGGTGCGCGGGTGGCTTCATGGGTCGGGCGCGGGCGCTTGGGGATCTCACCCGCGGCGATTATACTCTTCGTTGGCGCGCCCGGACCACGCGGAGCCGGGGCGACCGACACATGCCAAACGCGCTCGCGACCATCGCTTCCTACTCGAACCCCATCGAAGCCGGCATCGCGTGCAGCCGCCTGAACGCGATGGGGCACTTGGCGTTCCTTGAAAACGAATACATCGTTGGCGTCGCGCCGTTTCTTGAACAAGCCGTGGGAGGAGTTCTCATTCGCGTCAGGCCTGAAGACGCGGACGCTTGCCGGGAGGTCCTTCTCCAGTTTAAGCCCTGCGCGGACCAGGAAGGGCGCGCCGCGCGCCTCAAGGACGCCGCGGACCCCACGGCAGACCCGGCCGTACGGGAAGCGTGACGCCACGCTTCACGGATTGGCGCGATCTATTCTCTCTTCGCGAGCAGGTGGAGAAAACGCGACGAACGCGGTGAAGGCTCACTCTCCGGCCGCTCCCCGGTGCCGTTACCGGAAAAGCATCATCCCGCGCTCGGAGAAGCCCCGGGGGCGTCTGTGCCGGCCTGGCCCCCGGCCTTCACCACGGGCGGAAAGATGTTCTGCACCGCGCGCCGCAGGCAGCGGCTGGCGTCAGCCTTCTCATCGAACAACGTGTAGGGGATCTGCGTCTTCATCGACTCCACCACTACGTTGTCGTCCTTCACCCAGCCGAGCAGGTTAAGGTCCAGTTCCAGATACTGCTTGCAGATGGCGGCCAGCCCCTCGGCCACCTTCATGGAGGAACGCTCGTCGTCGCCCTTGTTCACCAGCAGGTGGACGCGGCCGTGCTTGGGATGGGCCGTAATGAGTTTGATCGTGGAGTAGGCGGCTGCGACCGAGGTCGGCTCTGCCATGGCCACCACCACGATGTCGTCGGCCATCCGGCAGAACTTCATCACGTTCTCATGGATGCCCGCGCCCGTGTCCAGGATCAGAATGTCGGCTAAGCCATCGAGTTCCATGAGCGACTGCATGAGGTGCTGCCGCTCCTTCAGGTCCAGGTTGGCGATGTGCTCGAACCCGTTGGCGCCGGGCACCACCAGCACCCCGGCCGGGCCGGAGACCATTACCTCCTTGATGCTCTTGACGGCTAACGCGTGCGAGAAGAGGTTCGAGAAGAACTTTTCACCTACGCATGGCGCGCCGCTCCCCGTCGCGCTGTCGCTGAGAGGTGGCCCTTCAGCGCGGGTCGGGTCTTCAGCCACACAGTGCGCGGCGCGGAACGTGCCGCCGTTGATCACGTGCGACAGGTTGTAGGGCGCCTCGATGCCCATCAGGAGATCGAGGTTCCCCACACCGAGGTCGAGGTCCACCGCGATTACCCGGAAGCCAGCCTGCGACCACACCACCGCGAGGTTGGCCGCGATGTGCGTCTTGCCCACGCCTCCCTTTCCGCTGGTGACCGCGAAAACGCGCGTATGCCGACGGCGCGCTGCCAACATGGAACGGAGGTCTTCATCGCGCTTCCTCATGGTAGTCCTCCCCCTACGTCAGATCCCTCACCGCCGCAGGCCAAGTGCGAACGCGCCGAAGTCTATCACCCGCCGGAAGGTTGTTCACCCGGTTTCGCCCTCTCCACCCCCACATCCGCCCACACCACCCGCCCGCGCCGGTCCCGCGACCGCACCCGCGGCAGACAAAAACTCGCGGCTATGTCAGCCCTGCATTCGTCCAATCAGTCATGAAACGTGCGAAGTCGTCCCGCGTCGCCAACTTCTGCCTCGCAGCGGCTGCTGCTTCCCGAACGGGATCAAGAGTGTGCCCGAACTTCTTCTCCCACGCACGTTTCCAGGGTTTGCCGCCTGCGGCGGGGTTCGCGTTTTTGCCGCGCAGTCCTCTCATGGCGCACAGCCAGGTTTCCGTGCAGGGATTCGGCACGCATCGGATGAGAGGAACATTCAGCGACCCGAGTTCCGAGTTGGAATACCACTTGCGCAATTCGTTTTCGCGGGCATTCAGGCTCGCGCGATCCGCGTCTCGGTGAATCAGAAAGGCGCACACGCTGAATCCGGCACGCTTCGCGTCATCGAATTGCCTCTTGAGGATACGTGCCTCTTTCCCCGCGGGCGTGCCTCCGTGAGTGGGTGTGAGGCGGAGGTCCGCTCCGTTCCCAGCGAATGCCTTGAGAAACGTCAGATCGCGTTCGACCTCATCCTCGCAGACACCAAGAATGAGCGGAATCGGCATCAACGCCCTTCGAATGCCTGGGCCACCATTTCGTCGAAGCGGTCGTCGTCCAATAGTTCTTCTCCCGTCCAGTGGCTGAGCATCACGCGCCCTTCACCGCCGCGCCAGAGCGACACGACTCCGACGCGCTCGCGCAGAGCGCGCACCGCTTTCTGCACGAGCGCTGGGCTGTGCGTCGCGAGCAACACGAGTTCAGGAGGCCTGCTGCCCCGCCCGCCGTCGGGCGCCAAGCGGGTCACCACGTCCACCAGGCGCGAAAGATGGTAGCCGTTTTCCGGCTCATCAAAGCCCAGGATCGCGGGACATTGCTCGCTGTACCGCACCAGAAACATGCCGGCCGCGCGCGCGAAGCCATCGCTTTCCTCGTCAAGACTGGCCTCGCGCCCGTCGCGGTACTTCAGCGCTACTCCGCGCGGCGGCTTCTCGCTGACCGTGATCGTGTCGAGGTCCGGTTGGATGGCCCTGAGCGCCTTGAGAACCGAATCCCACGCGGAGGGGCGCTTGTACGCGTCGATAAGCCCCGCGACCAGACTCGTTCCCTTCCGGGCGTACGGAATGGGACGGGTGTCCACCGCCGTTCCGCGAAGAAAGTCCGCGTCGAGAGCGAACACCTCAATGCGCGTGATCAGATCGATCACCGCACGCGCCCCCTTTCGCCGCAGCGGTGAACGGGAAATGAGGCCAAGCGCGGACTCGTATGGGTCGTCGGTTTCAAGGGGGCGTCCCGCTCCCTCGCCCCGAAAAGTTCGGATGACGCCCTTCTTCGCCTCGCGCGTCGTGATGTACTCTTGATCGCCGACCTTCAGCGTTTCCTCGCGAATCCGCGGGCTTGTCGGGTCTTCCAGTACAAGGCGGTATTGGGACCGCTGCCAATGCAGTTCGATCGTGGCTTCGTCCGCGGATTTCCCCGCGCTGGTGCGCGTGAAAACTCCTTCCGGCCATCCCCGCAGCCACGGTCGCAGATCCTCCTGAAGCGTCCCACGCCGCGCCAGGTGGGAGAGGAGCGCGAGCGCCTCCAGAACGCTGCTTTTC
>JACQVU010000286.1 GCA_016209585.1 Planctomycetota bacterium | reverse complement strand
GCCCCTCGCCCCCCGCCCCCGGCGTTGTCGCGCACGGCCCGTCAACCTGGACCAGCGGCGCGTGGCCGGAGGGCCAGGACAACCACCCCGTCCGCGGCGTCTCGTGGCACGAGGCCGCGGCCTTCGCGGCGTGGCGCGCGCGCGCCACCGGCCGCCGCCTGCGTCTGCCCACGTCGGCCGAATGGGAGATCGCCGCGGGCTGGGACCTCCTCGGCGGCAAGATGCGCCGGTGGCCGTGGGGAGACGAGTGGCCGTCGGCCGCCGACGAAGGCCGCCTTCTGACGCCGGGCGCCCGCGCGTTCGACCGCTCGCCGTTCGACTGCTTCGACATGGCGCTCAACGTCGCCGAATGGACCGCCTCCACCCCGCCCGACAAGCCCGCCGCCAGGGTGCTGCGCGGCGGCCACTTCTTCCTCGCCGAGTCCGGCGACGAAAAGTACGTCAGCGACGCCAGCCGCGTCGCGAGGTGCGACACGCCCCCAGCCTGGGCGCGCCTGCCCTTCTTCGGCTTCCGGTTGGCGGAAACCCCGCCGGAACCGGAGTGACGCGGGCGGGATCGTCGCGCCTGGCAGCCCGTGGATCCCCGCGCCTTGGTAGGGCGCGCCAGCCGCCAACGCCGGCGTTCACGCCGGACCCGAGGGCTATGGCGCGTGGGGGGCGGGGCCGCGGGCGCTGGCGTGGGCAAGGCGCCGCAGCGGTCCGCCGCGCTCAACCCTGGCAACCGTCGCGACGCGCCAGGCCGCCCGGAATGGTGACCGCCACCGGCAGCACGGCGTGCGCGGCCACCCGCTTCCTCAGTTCGGCGATGATCGCGTCGCGCTCCACACACCCAAGACAGGACGGACTGATCCCTGCCATGCGGGGAATGAGATCATGACAGATAGATCATGGAAAGAAAAAAAGTCTTTCTGGCGGCGGAGGATGGGGGGAACGGTTACGGTATTTCCCGGAATACCGGCGTTTTCGCGCTCCTTGCCGAAACGCTTCACTCGTTTTTCGCTTCGACAGGACTTTACCGACGGGCTGATAGGGCATGCGAATTCTCTGCGTCGATGACGACCCGTCCATGCGGGCGGTGCTTTGCCTCGCCTTTGAACGCGCGGGCGATGATCAGGTACGCGCCTGCGCCTCCGGCGAAGAGGCCCTGATCGAGGCGCGTCGCTCACCGCCTGACGTTCTGCTCATCGACTTCTCGCTTGGGGGCATGGACGGCGTCAGCACGGTGCGCGCGCTGCGCGAATCGCCGGAAACGGCTCGCGTCAACGTCATCTTTCTCACCGCGAACCGGGACCGCTTCGCCGTGGACGCCATGCGCGCCGCCGGCGCGGTCGACATCATCGCCAAGCCGTTTCAGCCGGGGGCTATCGCCGGCCGTGTGAAACGGGCGCTCGAAAGCGCCGGATGCGCGAGTCGGGAAGCCGAAGACCCGCTTGCCGGCTTGCGCCGCAAATACGCCGCCGCGCTTCCCGGGCGCATCGCGCTCGTCTCGCGGCTGTGGCGGACGGCGCGGAACGCAGCAGCGTGGGACGATGCCGTCGTGGACGAACTGACCCGCGAGGTCCACCGCCTCTCCGGCTCCGGCGCGACCTGGGGCTTCCCGGACGTAACGGCTCATGCCCAGCACGCGGAGCGGCTGCTGGGGTCCGCCGCTCGATCCCGCGCGTTCAGTGACGCTGAACGGCGCGCGCTGGACGAACGGCTCGCGCTGCTGGCGGCGGCGCAGGCTGCGCCACGCGAGCGCGGCGTGTCGGTCGAGTCCAAGCTGACTCTTGCCGGCGGCGCCGATATCGAGCGCGAAAGCGCCGCGCGTCGGGAGGCGCCCCATCCCACGCACGGCGCCCCTCCAGTGCTTCTGCTGGCGGCGGACGCGGAAGGTGCGCGCTCGCTCGCCGATCAGTTGGAGCACTTCGGGCACGGCGCGATGATCGTGCCGTCTCTTGAGCACGTTCGGGAGCACGCCGGCATCGAGCGGGCGGTGCTGCTCGTGGACCACGCCTTCCCCTGGCAGCCGGCGGACGTGCGCCGCGTGCTGGGCGGTGAAAACGGCGGGCCCGATGCCGACCGTTACCCGGTGCTGTTCGCCGGTCCCGCGGACGACTTCGCTGTTCGCCTGGCCGCGGCGCGTTCCGGAAGCGCAGCCTATCTCACGAAGCCGCTGAACGCGCACGCGGTGGCCGAGGCGATCGACGTCGTGTTCCCGCAGTTCAGCCCGTCGCCCTATCGGGTGCTGATCGTCGACGATGATGAGGCGCTCGCCGCGTTTCACACGCGCCTCTTGACGCAGGCCGGCATGTCGGTCAGCGCCGTGGTCGATCCCGCCCGCGCGCTCGACGCCGTCGCCGAGGCCGCGCCGGAGGTGATTCTGCTGGACCTCGTCATGCCCGGGTGCGATGGTCTTGAAGTGGCGGCCGTCATCCGCCAACACGCGGCGTATATTGGAACCAGCATCGTGTTTCTCACCACCGAATCCGCCGCTGAAACCCGTCTCGCCGCGCTGCGCGAAGGCGGCGACGACTTCATCACCAAGCCGGTCGATCCGTCGGCGCTTGTCTCCATGGTCGCCAGCCGCGCGAAGCGGGCGCGGTCGCTGCAGGACTCGGTCTCGCGCGACGGATTGACGGGGCTCCTCAAACACACCGCCATCAAGGAGCATCTGGCCGCGGAAGTCTCGCGCGGCCGCCGCGACGGCGCGCCGTTGTCGTACGCGCTCATCGACGTGGATCACTTCAAGTCGGTGAACGATCGGTTCGGGCACCCCGCCGGAGATCGCGTGCTGCGGTGCCTCGCGCGACTGCTTCGCCAGCGGCTTCGCGCGACCGACGTGGCGGGACGGTATGGTGGGGAGGAGTTCGCCGTTATTCTTCCCGGGACCCCACTTCAGGCCGCCGCGGATCTGATCGACGCGCTTCGGGATCGGTTCTCACGTCTCGCGCATCGGGCCGACGGCGCTGAGTTTCAGACGACCTTCAGCGCGGGGCTGGCGTCGTTTCCCGTGAGGAACGACGCGGAGACGCTGAACGCCGCCGCGGACGCATCGCTCTACCGCGCCAAGCGCGGCGGGCGGAATCGAGTGGAGATTGACGGCGGTTAGCCTTGTCGGCCCCTGTCGCCGAACGCGAACCGACCGCAAGGCGTCACATTCGTCATGCTCTCCGTTGTGAAACGGCTGAAACCGGAAACCGTGCTGGCGGTGGCGGTGGCGGGCGTGTGCCTGCTGGGGTACGTCGATTATGTCACCGGTGTTGAAGTTCATTTTTCAGTCTTCTACCTTTTCCCGCCAGCAATCGTCGCCTGGCGGGTCGGGCGGTGGCCCGCGTTGGGAATCGCCGGCATGTGCGCCGTTTCCTGGCACTTCAGCGAATTGTTCGGCGGGCACGAGTACACGTCGCCCCTGTTTCGGTATTGGAACTCGTCGGTGCGGCTCGTGATCTTCAGCATCGTGGCGGTGCTGGTGGCGAGCCTGCGCAAGGCGCTGCGGGCGTCGCGAGCGGCGACGGAATGGGCGCGCCAAGCCAATGCCGTGAAGTCGGATTTCCTGGCCAACATGAGCCACGACATCCGCACGCCCATGAACGCGATCATGGCGTCGGCCGAACTGCTCGCGAAAACGAGGCTGGACGACGAGCAGCGGTCGTTCGTGGACATGTTTCAGCGAGAGGGGCAGAACCTGCTTCGCATCATCAACGAAATCCTCGATGTGTCAAAAATCGAGGCCGGCCAGTACACCCTGACCGACGTTCCCTTCAACCCACGGGCGCTGGTGGAAGGCGTGGTGTCGGTGATGGCCGTGCGGGCGAAAGAAAAGGGACTCCGGCTCGAGAGCCGCGTTGGGGACGACGTGCCGCCGCTACTCATGGGCGATTCCGACGCCGTTCGCCGCGTGCTCGTGAATCTCGTGGGGAACGCGGTGAAGTTCACCACGACCGGCGCCGTCACCGTCACGCTTGCGCGCCGGGCCGGGGCGCGGGGAGGCGAAATGCGGTTCACCGTGGAAGACACGGGCATCGGCATTCCTGCCGACCGACTCACCGCCATCTTCGATCGCTACGAACAAGCCGATCAGTCTATTCGCGGCCGCTTCGGCGGCACGGGCCTGGGGTTGTCCATTTCCCGCCGCCTCGTCGAACTCATGAGTGGCCGCATATGGGCCGAAAGCGTCGTGGGCCGGGGAAGCGTATTCTTCGTCGCGCTCCCCGAACGTGTGGCGCCCGTGGATATGGCGGTCCCAGCCAGCGATCCGCCCGCCGAAGTGGCGCCCGATCCGCGCCCGCTTCGCATTCTGCTCGCCGAAGACTACGCCAGCAACGTCGCCGTGGTGCGCGCCTTCCTTCGCGACACGCCCTACGTGCTCGACGTGGCTGCAGACGGCGCCGAGGCCATCAACCGGATCTGCCGCGCCCCCGTCGACCTCGTGCTCATGGACGTGCAGATGCCCGTGATGGACGGGCACGCGGCTACGCGCCACATTCGGGCGATCGAGCGCGAGCGCGGCCTTGGCCCGGTGCCCATCATCGCCCTCACGGCCAACGCCTATCAGGAAGATGTGCGCCGCGCCCTTGACGCCGGGTGCACGTCGCACCTGCGCAAGCCGTTCAAGCGGCCCGCCCTTCTCAAGGCCATCGCCGACGTCATGGCGAGACGCGCCGCGCTGGCGGAGGCGACTCTCCCTTCGCCCCCGCCACCCCTGTCGCGTCCCGCGGCGGGTTCCTCGCCGGGGCCGTCCGTTCCGGGTGTTTCAGCGGCCGAACCCCCAAAGCCCGCGGTCACGACTGAAGCGACAGGCGACCGCATTCTCGTGCGACCGGACGAACTGGTGCGCCCACTGGCGCCTCGTTACCTGGAGGAGATTCGCGGGTTCGAGCGCGCCATGCGCGACGCCGTTGGCGCCGGCG
>JACQVU010000285.1 GCA_016209585.1 Planctomycetota bacterium | reverse complement strand
GTGTACGCTTTTCTCGCGGAAACCCTCACCGCCGCGCTCGCCGGCCGCCCGCCGCCCCGCTTGGCGCCGGCGTGAACAGCGCCGGGCGCCGGCGCCCACGTCCCCCACGACCCCAAAAAAAACAGGCTCGCCGCCTGACGCCAGGCGGCCGCAGGCTCGCCCGTCCCCAGGGGAGGGGGTGAACGGTTACCAGACATCACGCGCGATGGGATGTATTCGACTCCGCGAATCGACTCGCTGACCGAACTCGGAGCGACGAAGAGCCGCCCAATGAAAAAGGGCAATGTAATCATCACAGTGAGCGGCAATCCGGGACTACCGACGATCTTGGCGACTGACGCGTGCATCCATGACGGATTCGTCGGGCTTCGCGAACTCAGCGAAGACGTACTACCGGAGTATCTATACTTTCAATTAGTGTCGCAGCACGCGCGCCACGGATCGCAGTCTGTTGGCGCGGTCTTCAAGAATCTCACAACAGATCAAATCAGCGAATTCCAAATCCCCCTCCCGCCGCTCGCCGCGCAGCGTGAGATCGTCGCCGAGATCGAGGCCGAGCAGCGGCTGGTGGAGGGCAACCGTCAGCTCATCGAGCGGATGGAGCAAAAGATCGCCGCCACCCTCGCCCGCATCTGGGGCGAGGTAAACCAACAGGGATGACCAGGATTCACAGGATGGATCCGGAACAAAAATCCTGTGAAGCGGTGGGGATCATCGAGTGCGCCGCCCCCGACTCGGCGCTTGCCCCTTGAGTGGTCGTTCGCGATCGACTCGCGAATTCGTGGAACCAGCAACCAAGGTGGAGAGATCAGATGATCGGATCACCGTCAAGCATGAAGTGGCTCGCCCATCGCGGTGGCGTGGACCGCGCCGATGACATGCCTTGTCCCGTTGTTCATTACGCCCTAGAAGGGAATCGAAACGTCGCGAACTTCCTCGGTCATTTCGGGATGAAAGACCTCCATGGATTGGTGGGATTCGTGGACCTCGTCGGTTTCTCGACGAACGTGCAGGGAAAGTCTGGAAAGGAGATCGCCGAGTTTCTTGACCCCTTTCTCTCCAGGGGATTCGACGCCGTCACGAGGAACAGGGGGTTCGTTGACAAGATGATTGGCGACGAAATCATGTTCGTCGTACCTGACATGCTGGAAGACGGCGGACCCGGCTGCCTCGTTCATTCCGCTCCGATACTGCTCCTCGATCTCAAGCGCCTTCAGCGTGACTTGGGACCTCACTACAAAATGCGCGTGGGGCTTGGCTTCGGCTCCCTCTACATCTCGTACTTTCAAGGCGGGGGATACGGCGAATGGTCGTTCGTCGGCGAAGCCGTCCACCGGGCGAAGCGCATACTCGCTCTCCCGGAACTGGAGAATCCCACGTCCATTTTATGCGGCGTGGGTTTCCCGAATGCGCAGATGTCGGAAGCCAATCTTCGCAACAAGATGGGATACTTGGCCAGCGGCGCGTGGACTTGGCACAAGGTTGACGATCCCCCCGCGCTCAAAGGCGTCTCGCCCGGGTGTCTAGTGATCATGCATCCTGCACCGGCACCCCAGTTCGTTGTTGGAGCGGGAGATTGACGCGCGGGTCTATCGCCTCTATGGCCTCACGCCCGACGAAATCGAACTGGTTGAGGAGCCGGGCATGTGAGATCACCCGACGCGAAAAAACCCGCGGCGATACGCGAAATGTTCGATCACGCCCACGACCCCAAGGCCCCCCTGCGCGCCATGCTGGATGGCGTGGCGGCGGTCGAGGAAGTCCGCATCATCGAGGAGGCGGGGCGCGGCGACGGCGGCGAGTTGACCTGAAGGAGCAAGACGATGGCGAAGATCAGACCGAGTGGCGGGTACCGCGAACTGCGCAGTTTTCAGACGGCCACCATCATCTACGATGCCACCTACTGGTTCTGCGAGCGATTCCTGGAGCCGCGTTCGCGCATGAGTGACCAGATGGCGCAGGCCGCGCGCAGTGGCCGGCAGAATATCGCTGAAGGCAGCCGCGCGTCAGCCACCTCGTCCCAGACGGAACTCCGGCTGGTCAACGTCGCGCGCTCCAGCCTGGAGGAACTTCTGCTGGACTACGAAGACTTTCTGCGACATCGCCACCTGCGGACATGGGCGCCGGATTCTCCCGAGGCGCTGGCTGTGCGCGGGGTGTGGCACGATCGGTCGGATCGGTCGGATCAGACGGATCGGTCGGATCAGGTGGATCCGGCCAATCACTACGCGCGCTACGCCCGCTGGCTGGACCACGATGACCCAGCCGTTCGCGCGAACGCCTTGCTGTGTCTCATCAACCAGGCCAACACGCTGCTCGACAGGCAGATCGAAGCGCTGGAAACGCGGTTTATTGAAGAGGGCGGCTACAGCGAGCAACTGGCGGTGGCCCGCCTGGCGAAGCGCGCGGCCGAGCGGGGCGAGCCGCCGGATCGGACGGATCGGACTGATCGGACTGATCGGACGGATCCCATTCCCGCCTGCCCGAAATGCGGTAAGCCCATGGCGCTGCGCACGGCCCAGAAAGGCAAGAGCATCGGGAAGCAGTTCTGGGGATGCACCGGTTACCCGGAATGCAAAGGTCTGGTGAACGTCTGACCGTGCTCGACCCCCACACGAAACGCCGTCTCGACACCGCCCACGACACCAAGGCCCCCCTTGCGCGCCATGCTGCACGACGCGGCGTCGATCGAAGAGGTGCGCATCATCGAGGGGGCGGGCCGGTGAGGTTGCCCAACGCGGACAAGGCGACGGTCGAACGGGAGAAGATCGTCGGCCACCTTCTCAACGCGGCTCATCCGAACGACGGCGGCAAGGCGCTGTTTTTCCCGGCGCTCGGCTTCACCGCGGCAGAATGGCCGACGCTGGCCTCAGCCTTGCGCGCCTTGGCGCAGGCGACGGGGAGATTGACCAGCGGGTCTATCGCCTCTACGGCCTCACGCCCGAGGAGATCAAGACGGTTGAGGAGAACGCCGCCCGATGAGCACCCGCGCCCAGAACGAAAGGAAATTCGGCCAGTGGGACGAGTTGCCCGGCGGCGGGCGGCGGTACCGCCTGGACGTGGCTGGCCGGCTCGGATGGACGGCTCGGTATTTCAAGGAAGTGGACGCGGACGAGACGACGCTTCGATTCTGGCAGGAGGTGTACGACGACCAAGGCAGGCTCGTCGAGGTGCACGAGAAGTACCCAGTGGACAGGGGGCACCAAAACGTGTAGGATGTGGCCATGCTGATCACGAAGCAAGTCGTCGCCGAGAAAATCGCCGCCTATCTTCACCACGAGATCACGCTGGCTCAACTGGTCGATTGGGCCGAGCAGGCGCTGATGCGAGACGAGTTCGCGGAGCCGGACGTGGAGGCGCTGCGGCACGTCATTTCGCGCCTTGGCGTGGCTGACGTTCGGGCTTTCGGGCTTACGTGGGAAGAATGCGAGCAGCACCTCCAGCGCATGGGGTATAGGGCGCGAGTCGAAGTGGTCGGCTGAACGGGCTGGTGTACGAGTTGTTCTTCCCCGGCGAGTTGCACGCGCGCAATCTCAATCTCTTCGACGAGACCACGCGCCTGCGCCTCCCCGATCTCTCCGCGCTGCCCGACGCGAAGAAGCCCGCCGCCTTGCGCGAAATGTTCGACAAGGCCCGCGACGCCAAGTCCCCCCTCAGCGCCATGCTGTATGACGTGGCGCTGGTGGAAGAGGTTCGTATCATCGAGGAGGCGGGCCGGTGAGGTTGTCCGACGCGGACTGAACATTGTGCCGAAGTCTTTTGCGGAGGGAAACGGCAAGGCCGCGGTACAATACCGGCGCGGCGAACGAGCCGCATGGAGGTGCGCCATGGAATGGAGCGAGCGGATCCACGTTGATCCCAGCGTGCTGGTCGGCAAACCGGTTATCAGGGGCACGCGGTTGTCGGTCGAGTTCATCGTCGGCCTTCTCGCGCAGGGCTGGAGCGAGGCCGAGGTTCTGCGGAACTATCCCGGAATCACCGTGGAGGACATCCGCGCCTGCCTCGCATACGCCCATGAGGTCATCTCCGAGTGGCAGGTCTATCCAGCCAGCGCATAAGCCATGCGATGGTTAGCGGATGAGAACTTTCCCGGCGACGCCGTTGATCTCCTGCGGTCGCGCGGGTGGGACGTCGCCTGGATACGCGTCGACTGCCCCGGTCTACCCGATGGGCAGGTGCTGGCCCGCGCCGTGGCGGAGAGCCGCGTGCTGCTCACGTTCGACAAGGGCTTTGGCCGCCTGGTCTTCCAATGCGGACACAACGCCTCCTGCGGCGTGGTCCTTTTCCGAATCAGCATGCCCTCGTCCAGCGTCGCCGCCCGGAAGGTGCTCGACACGCCTGGGCAACGAACCGACTGGCCCGGCCATTTCAGTACGGTCGACGACCACGGCATCCGCACCGTCAAACTGCCGGAGGCGAAGCCGTGAACGATGAACCTCGACTCGCGGAGCGGCAAGGCGGCCAACGTGCGGACGGTCTGGATCGTAGACTTGGGAGACGAATCACCACGGCTGGTGACGGCCTATCCGCGTGGAGAGTACGCGCGAACGATGATCAAAGAGCATGATCGGGAGATTGATCAGCGGGTCTATCGCCTCCGCGGCCTCACGCCGGACGAAATCAATCTGGTTGAACAGGCGGGCACGTGCAGTCGCCCGACGCGAAGAAACCCGCCGCCGTGCGCGAGATGTACGACAAGGCCCGCGACGCCAAGTCCCCCCTCAGCGCCATGCTGCACGACGCGGCGTCGATCGAAGAGGTGCGCATCATCGAGGAGGCGGGCTGGTGAAGCATCACCTGGCTCGACATGCGCGGACGGCCTTGCAGGAACGCGCCGTTCCGCTCGAGTGGCTGGAGGGCGCCTTGGCCGCGCAAGAGTTGAAGGCGCCGGACCCAACCGATGCGGAACTGGAGCATCGGCACAGCGGGATTTCCGAGCAGGGCAACCGGGTATTGTATGTCGGGCGCTGAGGGCGCGGATTCATTGTGTACGACCAGATCATGTCGCCGATCCGGTTGCCGGATCGCACCCCGTGTCACCGAACGGGTGCGACGCGCCGCGCGACGTCATATGCCGAGAATGCGCTGCGCCACCTGATCCCGTGTCAGGGCGAAATGGGCGGCCACGTCGGCGAGAATGGACGCCAGCGTGCCTACGCGCAACGGATTGTGAAGAGGAATCGTGACGTGGTGTTCCCGTTCTGTTGGGTGGTCAGGCGAAGGTGGCTGCCCGTCTGCCGCGTGGTCTCGTATCCCAGCACGCGCAACGCCTTCGCCAGTCTTTCACCCGAGACATCGCGGGGCAGTCTCATAGGGAGAGAAGTTCTTCGCGGACGAAGTGGAGGCGTACCACCCTCGGCGCGCCTCCCTCTTCAAAATGGCAGCGCACCGCCTCTTTCACGTTCGCGCGAAGATCGTCCATCGTGTCGCCCTCGGTGAAAATGGACTCGCCGAGCGCCCTCGCGCTGTACCCCCCTCATCGGCTTCCTCCACGAGAAAGATGATCTCTTGCATCGCGAGCCTCTTGCCTCCCGTGCGTCTCTGCTCCCTCAGCGGAAGTATACCGCGCCTACGTGGAAACTGGATCTCCGAACCGGCGGCCGCCGCCGGGACGGGCGCCCGCGCGCGCCGTGCCCATACCGGGCGCACGCCCTTTCCGCGGCCGCGAGCGGCGAAGTTCAACCTGGAACGCGGCGACGTGGAGGAGTGCGGCGGCTTGCCGCCGCTCTTCGCCGCGGGGCTTGCCCCGCGTTTGAGCAAGACGCGAACGCGTCGTGGGCCAGGCGGACGCGCGGTGGGGATGTCTACTCGCCGGTCTCCACGTCCCAGTCATGGGACTTCCAGCCGACGGTCTGCACGACTTGCTTGCAATACAATAGGATAGCGTCCGCGCTCAGGTTTCCCTCGTAGTACACGCCCGGGCGGATCTCCCTCGGATCCCGCAATCCGCCGGGGGAGCGCCTGATGATCTTGGGGAAGTCCCTGACCAGGCTGTCCCTCGTCCCCCGGGTAATTCCTGGATCCGAGGACTTCTTTCACTCCGTCGGAAAGCGGCGTGTACTGGTCGGCCCTGCGATACAGCGCCGTGAAAATCTCGTTGAGCTCCGCGCGTTTTTCTCCGCAGACGTACCGGCGAACGCGGAAACACTCCAGCCGAACGAGACGTTCACGCACCGCCGCGCACTCCTCACGCTGCGGATAGATGAGTCGCTCGTAGTGTCGAGCCACGCGAACGAGATCATCGAGTTTTTCTTCGGCGGAATCCCTGCCCGCACTTTCGACGTCATTTTCTTCTCATACACCTCATCGTGCCGTTTCACGTCGATACTCATTACGCCGCGTACAGCTGACTCGGCGGGCCATCGGGCTTTTTCCCATCGATGATCGCTACGAACGCGGCCCGGTCGCTGTGCGTGGGCTCTTTCCCGCGGGTTGGCAACAACTTGTAGCGGTCGGAGCCTTATTGGAAGCGGTTCGTGAGGTATAGGTCGTGAATGGAATCCGCCAGCTTTGGGGATCCGGCGTCTCGCGCGCGATCGCGAATGGCCGCCAAGACCAGCAGAAGCGGGCTGAAAGTGGCGAAGCGAGTCGGCACGCGCAATGCGCGGCAAGTCGCGCGAGGGAAGAGTGCCGGCAAGCCGGCGCACTCCCGACGCTACGCGCCGCGTCCGGTCGCTCACGCTCGCGGCTCCTGTGGCGGCGGGGGGGACGCGGGCGGATCGGGGGCTGGCAGTGGGTGGGACGCGGGCGAATCGGGCGCCGGCGCGGGCGGCGTCGCCGGGGGGGCTGGCGGGGCCGCCGGCCCGGCCGCGGCGTCTTTGGCGGCGGCGCGGGCGCGCTGGCGTTCCCGGCGGCGGGCGCTGCGTTCGAACTCCATGCGGTCGGAGGCCCGCTGTTCGGCGGAAGAGCGCCAGGCGAGGAGGCCGATGGCGATGAAGATTAAAAGCACCATTCCGCCCACGATGTAGGTGGGCAGTTTGTCGCGCACCGGCGGGGGGGCGATCTCGATGCGCCGGCCGACGAAGAGCGGCGACTTGTAGTAGCGCCGCTCCGCGCTGGGATCGTTGGTCTCGTACTTGAAGTTCTGGAGGAAAACGCCGTCGAAGAAGACCTCCGTCTCCTTCGGCGCCAGGCCGGTCGGCGGCGGGTCGAGGAAATGGGCCGTCACCAGCACCCCCAGGCTGAGTTGCAACTGCGCCTCCCAGAAATGGGTGAGGCCGGTCTCGTTGGGGGGCAGGTTGACCTTGCGGAGGTGTTCCAGCCGCCCGCGCCAGCGCCGGCCCTTGGCGCGATGGGTGGTGGGCGAGGCGTGGAAGTCGAGGAACTGCAGGTTGTTCTGCTGGAGGGCGCGCAACTCGGCGTCGGAGGCGCCGGCCGCCAGCCGCAGGTACTGGATGTTGGCGGCGGCGTTGAAGACGTTCATGGCCTCGTCTTCCTCGTCACGAATGGCGGCCGCGGCCTGGCGGAGGGAGTCGGCCGAGATTTTCTGCGTGGGGATGCGGTCCGGGGCGAGGCGTTCGAGGCGCCGGCCGATGGCGCAGATGAAGTTGGGAGGATAGTCGCGGAAGCCGCGGACGTCGGGCCGTTCGAGTTTCTTGAAATAAGCGCCGACGAAAGAGACCCATTCGCCACGGTCCAGGTCGCCCGCCGGCTCCAGGAAGTCGGCGTTGACGATGGTGTACTGTTCGTCGTATGAGCGGCAGATGGTCGCGCGGTAGTACTGCTCGTACCGGACGCCGCCCGGCGCCTCGATGGGAAACGAGAGCGGCACCGGCCGGACATCCCACAGGTAGCCCTCGAACCGGAAGGCGCGGCCGGTCAGTTCCCGCATCTCCTTCCAATAGCCGGCCAGGAAGACCGACCCGAATTCGGGAATCTCCACCGGCGTGGCCCCGTCGGCCAGCGCCTGGTCGGAGATCGTGGCCATGCGCTTCAGGAAGGCGTCGCGAATGCCAGGAAGCGGCTCCTTGTAGAAGTCCGGCGGCCGCTTGCTCCGCAGCGGCACCCGCGGCACCAGGTGTTCACGGTCGTAGTCGGTCAGTTCCACCACCGGCGGCTTGCAGCCGCGGCGAATCTGTTCGACGCCCTCGCTCTCGATCTGCTGTTCGCCATCGGGCGCGGACTGATCGGGCTGGGGGATGAGATCGATGCCCTCATCGCGCCGGTCGGGCTTCGCGCCGCCGCCGGCGGGGGGGATGTCGCCGTCCGCCGCGGTCTCCTCGCCCTTGCCGGCCGCCGCCGCGCCGGGGGTAGTGGCCGCCTGGCTGCCACCGCGCGTCATGGGGGCGATGAGCGCGACGTAGGCCGCCAGCAGGCCGCAGAAGAGCGCCACCAGCAGGATGATGCGCCGCCAGTTGCCGCGCGGGTCGGGGCGGTCGCCGCCGCCGGGCGTCGGAAGCCGCGGAAGGTTGAACATAACGAGAGCGCCTCGCGTTCCCCGTTTCGGTCACCGCGGGCCGGTCTTTGCCCCGTTCTCCCTCCATTAAACGGGGATCAGACCCCCGCGGTTCACTTCTCGTGGGCGCGGCATGGCCCTGCGGCGTCGCGGAACCCCTCGGCGGCCCGAACCAGGGCCTCGAACAACCGGCGCTGCGGCGCGTCGTGGCGCAGCAGTTCGGGATGCCACTGGACGGCCAGGCAGAAGGGCCGCGCCGGGTCTTCCACCGCCTCCACCACTCCGTCCTCCGCGACCGCCGAGGCGCGCAAACCGGGGGCCAGCGCCCGGATCGCCTGGTGGTGAATGGAGTTCACCATCAGCCGCCCCGCGCCCTGAACCACGTCGGACAGGAGCGAACCCGGCGCCACCCGCACCTCGTGCCGCGCGTGCGGCGGCGCGTTGGGGTCGCGGTGGGTGGCCGCCGCGGCCGCGCCGACCTCCGCGCCGAGATCCTGGTACAGCGTGCCCCCGCGCACGGCGTTGATCAACTGGGCGCCGGCACAGATCCCCAGGAGCGGCAACCCGGCATCCAGCGTCAGGCGCGCGAACGGCAACTCGAAACGTTCCCGCCGCTCCATCTGGAGCGTCACCTCCGGCCGCACCTCGGTCGCCCCGTAGTGGCGCGGGTGCAGGTCATCGCCGCCGGTGAAGAGCACGGCTGACGCCACGGCCAGCAGATCGCGCGCGTCGTCAGCGTTCGCCAGCGGGGGGACCAGCAGCGGGATCGCGCCGGCTTCCGCCACGGCGTCGTAATAGTCGGCGTAGAGGAACGACATCTCCCGCCCGCGCCGCAGGTCGTGGTCACAAGTGATGGCGATGACCGGTTTCATGTCCCCAAAAACCGCGGAGGACTTCCCCTCGCGACGGTGGAAGCCCTCCTTCGGCTATCGGGGCGACAGGATTTGAACCTGCGACCTCTTGACCCCCAGTCAAGCACTCTAGCCAAACTGAGCTACGCCCCGGACTCTACTACTGTATCACGAACCGCCCCCGACGCAACCCGCGCGCGAGATCGAGATCGAAAAAGTGGAAGGCGAAGGCGACAAAGCGCAGCCCGCGCCGGAGGGTCACTCCCCGTCGGCTCGCCTTCGCGCGTTTCGGTTTCATCAAACAGTGCGAACGGGGCGCCGCGCCGGCGGTCTGGAGCGTCAGCCACGTTGTCTCCCGCTCACCGCCGCGGCAGCGGGAGGAGATGTGACACGGCGTCGCGCGGCGCGGTCGCGGTCGCGGCCCATGCGGGCGTGGCCAGGCCGGCGCCGGGCAGGTTGTCTTCGTAGTTGAGGCATTCGTCGCACCAGGAGTCGGGCGGCCGCGCTCCCGACGGCGTCAGCGCGCCCAGCCGCCGGAACTCGGCGTAGCGCGGGCCGAGCCAGATGTCCTCGAACTCCTCCCGGTTCAGGTCCCCCAGCACGAGGCGGCTGGAACAGCACGGCCGGATGAACCCCTCGGCCGTGACGGCGGAGGCGAGGAAGCCGATGACGCAGGGGTTCTGGTCGAAGTGAGCGCGGGTGTTCCGCACGCCGCGGTCATCGCCGGCGCCGCAGTACTCGATCTCGATGCCGTGGTCCCGCGACGTGTCGGAAACGTCGGCCAGGTCGTCGAGGAAGAGGCGGTGGTTTTCGGCCGTCGGCGCGAGATCGTCGTACGCCGCGCGGCCGTTCACGGCGTAGGTTTGCAGCCGCAGGAAGGCCAGCACGTCGACGCGGCACTCCACCGCCAGGCGGAAGATATCGTGAACCTCGCGCGCCACACCGCGCGTCACCACGGCGGAGAAGCGGAAGCGCGTGCGCTCGCGCGTGGGACGCAACGCGGTGAGTTGGCGCATGCCCTCGATCAGGCGCTGGAAGTCGCCCGGCCGCGCCGTCCGGTTGATGGCGCGGTAGGTGGCCTCGGTTCCGGCGTTGATCGACACGGAGACGCCGAACGGTTCCGCGTCCAGTATCTCCCGCCCGCGCCGCAGCATCGATAAGCCGGAACTGGTGACGCCGCACACCCGCCGGCCCAGCGTTTTGTTGGCGAAGCGGATGAAGTCCGGCAACCGGCGGTGGAGCAGCGGCTCGCCGCCGGCGAAGAGCACCTCGCGGACGCCGCCCAGCCGGGCGAGCGAGCGCGCCAGGCGCGAGAAGGTGTCGAAGGGCAGGACGTGACCCTGCTCGTAGAAGTAGCCGCCGGCGGCGGCCAGGAGGTCTCCCGGCAGAACGTATTGCGGACAGAACGCGCAGCGCGCGTCGCAGGCGGAGATCGGGAACACGTACATCGTCTCCGGCCCGCGTGACGGCCGGCCCGCCGCGAAGTCGGCCCCCAGGCGGTCGCGGGCGACCGCGGTTTCCTGGCTTTTTGCGCCGGGCGGCGAAGACATGGCTAGTGATCGGGGCCGCACAGGCCCCGCCCAGCCGCGTTCATTTCGGCG
Organism: Planctomycetota bacterium; assembly: GCA_016209585.1. Taxonomy (GTDB): domain Bacteria; phylum Planctomycetota; class UBA8742; order JACQVU01; family JACQVU01; genus JACQVU01. The sequence continues at coordinate 17,920 of JACQVU010000285.1, read as the reverse complement.
TGGACGCACTCGTCGCACCAGGACTCGGCCGGCCGCTCGCCCAGGGGCGTGCGCGTGCCCGTGCGGCGGAAGGCGCGGTACCGCTCCCCGCGCCAGATGCTCTCGAAGTCCTCCTCGTGGAGGTTGCCCAGCACCAGGCGGCTGGCGCAGCAGGGGCGCACGTGACCCTCGGCGGTGACGGTGGTGGCGAGAAAGCCGATGACGCAGGGGTGGAGATCGAAGTAGCCCCGGGTGTCGACGCTGCCGTCCGGCCCGGTCATGCCGGGGTGTTGCACCTCCAGGCCGCGGGCGCGGCCCTCTTCGCGCAGGAAGGCGAGGTCGTCGAGGAAGCGGTCGTACTCCGCGGGGGTCAGGGCGAGGTGCTGGTATTCGAACCCGTGGGCCAGCCGAACCTTGAACAGCGGCGTGAAGACCAGCAGGCGGACGCCGCAGGCGAGAGCGAGGTCAAAGAGGGCGCGCGTCTGCCGCACGATCGGCCGCGTGAGCACCACGGAGAAGCGCAATTGCAGCCAGTCCATGCGGCGGGAGGTTGCGTAGGCGCCGGCCGCCTTCATGGCCTCCACCAGGCGCGCGTGCGTTCCCGGCCGGGCGGTGAGGTTCATCAGACTGTAGGTTTCCTCGTCGACGCCGTTGATGGAGACGGAAAGCACGTCCGGCTCCGCGTCCAGCACCTCCCGGTAGCGCCGCGCCAGTTGTATCCCCGAGGTGAACACCGAACAGATGCGCCGGCCCAGCGCCTCGTTGGCGTGCCGACTGAACTCCGGCAGGTCGCGGTGCAGCAGCGGCTCTCCGCCGGCGAGGTAGATGCGCTCGGCGCCGCCCAGCCGCGCGAGGGCGTCGATGAAGCGCTGGAAGGTGTCGCGCGGCAGGAGATGCCCCTGTTCATAGAGGTAGCCGCCGAGATCGCGCCGGCCGGCGTCGGAGAGCGTGAACTGCGGACAGAACGAGCAGCGCGCGTCGCAGATCGAGGCCGGCAGCACGTAGACGTGCTCCGGCCCGTGCGTCGGCGCGAGCGCCGCGACGTCGCCCGGCAACGTCTGGACGGGAAGGCTCAACAGCATGCCGCGCCCGCTTCCTTTACCACGCGCCATTCGTGCGGCAGATGGGCCACGCCGACCCCCAGCCCCCACCGTTGCACCAACCGCACGCGGAACCGAGCCATCTCCTGCTCCGGAATCAGGATATGGCCGGTGCCGTCGTCGACCAGCAGGCCACGCACCACGTAGTCGCCCGGCAACAGCGCCAGGCTTGGGAAGCGCAGCGCCACGCATCCGCGCCCGCCGCCCTCCAGCCGCACCTCCTGCCAGCGCGAAGAGGTGGCGTAACATTCCAGCCCGTCGTTGCGCATCACCTTCACATGGGCGTAGGCGCGCCCGCGCCAGTGGGAGAGGTCGAAGCCCGCGCGGAACTCCAGCGCGTCGCCGACCTCAATCTCCTCGCACGGCTGCCCGCGCCCGTCCAGGACCTCGGCCCGCGCCGCCCGGACATCGCCCCCCGCCGCCTCGGCTGTTCCGCCCGCCGCCCCCGTCCGCGACGCCCGCTGCACCTCGCCGGGCGGGGGCGCGGGGGTGGCGCGCACGCTGTTCACGTAATGGGCGATCGCGTGCTGGGGCGCGCCGTGCTCGCGGACCCGCCCCTCGTCCAGCCAGATGACCTCGTCGGCGATGGCGTACAAGGCGCCGTAGTCATGCGTGGCGTACACGATGCTCACGCCGCGCGCCCGCATCTCGCGAACGCGCTCGAAGCACCGCGCCTGGAAGGCGATGTCGCCCACCAGCATGGCCTCGTCGAGCAGGAAGAGGTCCGGCTCCACCGCCACGGCCACGGCGAAGGCCAGCCGCAGCGTCATGCCGAGCGAGTAGGTGCGCACCGGGTGGAAGAGCGCCGCGCCCAGGTCGGCGAAACGGGAGATGGTCTCGAAGCGGTTCTTCAGTTCCCGCTCCGTGAATCCCAGAAGCGATCCGTACAGGAACACGTTGTCGACACCGGAGAATTCCGGAAAGAACCCGCCCCCCGGCTCGATGACCACGGCGATACGCCCGGAAGGCGTCACCCGCCCCGAGGTCGGCGCGGTGAGGCCGGCCATGACCCGCAGGAGCGTGGTCTTGCCGGCGCCGTTCCGCCCCAACACGCCGTAGAACTTCCCCTTCTCCGGCGCGAAACTCACTTCCCACAGCGCCCAGACCTCGCCCGGACGTTCGGGGCCCGCCCCCGCTTCGGACGCCGACGTGGCCGTTCCCGGCCGCGCCCCGCGGTAGCGCTTCGACACGTTCGAGAGTTGCATCACCGCCATAGGCCCCGGACCCCACGACCGCTTCCCGACGCCCGCGCACCGTCAGGCGAAGACCGCCTTCGCCGTCTGCGTGGGGTCGGCCAGCGGCCGGCTGCGGAACACCGGATGGCGGCGCGCGCGGCGCCCGCCCTTCGATGAGAACTCGCGCCGGACGGGGTCGAGCGCCGTGTCGACGATCTGCGACCGCCCCCAACCCAGACCGAGGTGGTTGGGCGCGTCGGCGGGCACGTCGATGGCCAGTTCCACGGTGACCGTGCGGCCGCCGTGGCGCGAGAGGTCGACCGCGTGCTCCTCCCAGCAGCGCCCGTCGGGGCGGGCCTCGGCGCGGAAGTCCAGCGTCTTCTCCCACGCCACGTCGCCATCCACCTTCATTTGGTATCGCACTCCCGACGGGGCGAACTCGTCCAGCGCGGCTTGCAGGCCCGGCACGATCTCCGCCCCGGCCCGCTCGGGCAACCTCACGTTCTCGTACACCAGGCGCGACCCCGCCGGCGCGAACAGCCAGCACCCTTCGGGGTAGGAGGCGGCCACGCTGCTGATGTAGACCCGCGCGCCGTCGGGAACGGTGACCTTGGCGTCGCCGAGGTGCGCCAGGAAGTCGTAGGCGCCGCGCGGCAGCCGCCGCGGCGTGATGGAGGCGCCCAGCGCCAGCACGCGCTGGAAGGCGCGGCGCACCTGATCTCGCGTGAGGTTGGGGTGGTTCACCCAGGAGCGTTCGTAGTAGTCGCCGGGAATGTCCTCGTCGGCGGCGTCGAGTTCGATCCAACCGTTCTTCTCGCACTCGGTGTAGAGCGGCGTTCCGGGGAAGGGAAAGAAGATGCTCGCGGTGACATAGTCAGGCTCGATGAGTTTCACCATCTCATAGGTGTCGTTCATCGTGGCCTCGGTCTCGCCGGGGACGCCCACCATCACGTAGGCCAGCGTCCGCATTCCGTGCTCGCGGCAGAGTTGGAAGGCCTTGATCATCCGCTCGTTGGAGAGGTTGCGGCGCAGGACGTCGCGCCGAATCTGCTCGTTGCCCGCTTCCAGCCCGAGCATCACGTCTTCGACGCCCGCCTTGCGCAACAGGCGCAAGAGGTCGGGCCGCGCCGACTCCGGCCGCAGCATGGCGTTGATCGGCAGCCCCACCTCGCGCGGATAGACCTCGGCGAACCGTTCCAGCCACGGCAGCGGCGGGGCGAACACGTCGTCGAGCAGCGTGACGCGCCGCATGTCGGGGTAACGCTCCGCCGCAGCCTTGAGTTCCGCCGTGATGCGGTCCGGCGAGAGACGGCGCACCACCTTTCCGTTGTCGCCCTTGAACTCGTGGGCGTACATCGGGCTGCAACAATAGGTGCAGGTGAAGGGGCAGCCGCGGGCGCTGGCGTGATAGAAGTCGCCGCCGTTGCGCAAGAGGATGTGGTCCATGGGCAGCAGGCTGTAGTCGGCCCAGGGCAGGTCGTCGAGGTTCTGGGCCGGCTGGTGGACGGGGCCGACGACGTAGTGGTCCGCGTCCAGGTCGCGCTCCAGCGGGCCGAGCGTGGCGTAGCCGGGGCGGTCGGCCCAGGGAAGGCGCGTCAAACCCGCCCCGCCGGGCCGGGTGTAGAGGCTGCCGTCGCCGCGTTTCGAGACCAGGTTCGGCACCTGGTCCAGCGGCCGCCCCTCTTCCAGCGCGTCGGCCAGGGAGCAGATGGTCTCCTCGCCGTCGCCGCGGCACACCATGTCGACCGCCGGGCAGGAGAGCACCCCTTCCGTGGCGAACGCCGCGTGGATGCCCCCCACCACCACCGGCACGCGGTACTTCTGCCGGACGGCGGTGAGAATCGGGTAGACCACCGGCCACTGGCTGGTCATGGAGGTCGCCCCGACCAAGGCTGGTTTCTCCCGCTCCATGACCTCCCAGACCTCCTGGCGGGTGGGTTTCTTCCAGAAAATCTGCACCGCCGCCTCGTGTCGCCCCTGCCGGCGGATGGCCGCCACCAGGTAGGTGAAGCCGAGGTGCGGGCGCGGGCACTCGTTGGTGGTGCAGTCGGTCCAGATGAGCAGAATTTTCATGGGCGGTCGTTGCGTTCGATCAGGCCGAGGCCGAACGGCGCGGCCGCCCGGTGGGGTCGCGTCAACGGGCGGCGGGATAAGCGCCATCAGACACCCGCGGCGGCGGAAGGAGGCGACAATGGACGATACGGAGGGACGCCGCGAGGCCGATGCTCAAGAACAATAGTAGGGAAGGAGGGGGCGATGATCAAGGAATCGTGCCGCCATCCGCGGATGACGCGCCGGAGGAGGGGAACGGTTCCCCTCACCGCAACCGCGCCTCCACCAGCCGCATCTCGCCCTTGAGGAACTCGGTGGGGCGGTAATAGGTGACGTACTCCACGCGCCCGCCCTCGCGCATGAACTCGGCGTGGCCAAGGCCGCAATAGTCCCATTCGTCCTTGTTGAGCGGCGTCTGGTCGGGCGCGTCCCACACGGCCAGCGACTGCCCCACGCCGTGGAAGTTGAACGCGCCCACCCCGCACTTCAACTTGCCGTAAAACACCAGCGCGCTCCGGCCGTCGGGCGAAGGCAGCACCGGCCCCGGCCACAAGGCCCAGCGGGCGCGCTCTTTCTCCGGATACTCCGGCCGTCGCGGCCATTCGCCATTCGCCATTCCGCGTCGGCTTGACTTCGCGGCCCTTCAGCCAGACAATGGCGCTCGTCCGCCCGACCGTTCGTGGCGCCGACCTGGCCACCGCATGCAGACCGCCGAGTTCGCCTACCTTACTTACGGCCAACTGCGCGCCTCGTTCCAGCGGGCGCGGGAAGCCACGCACGACCTGGTGCAGGAGGTGCTCTTCTCGCCCGGCGTCCGGCAGAAGGCTGACCCGGTGCGCGGCCACTACGCCGAGGTGATCCGGTTCCTGAACCTGGCCTACTACCGCTTCGCCCAACTTGAGGGGGCGGTGGACTTGGCGCGCGACTTGGCGCGGGAATTCGAGAAAAACAAGCGGCCGTTCGCCGCGTGGGCCTTGCGCGATCACGTCGACCTCTACGCCGAGATCGTGACCCGCGTGGCGGACCGCTACCGCCCACCCGCGCCGCCCGGCGAGCCGGCGCCGAAGAAGGGCGAGGCCCCCTCGCGGGCCTGGACGGCGCACCAGGAAGAGGTGCGCCGGTACGACGCCAAACTCGACCGTGTCGGGCGCTTGGCTCGCGGCCTGTCCAAGCGCCGCAGCAAGGCGCTGCTGGCCATCCTCCACCGCTTCTGCGAGTACCTCGACTGGCTCGACGAAGCCGCCGCCCGGCGCGACGCGGCCGGCGACTACGCCGACTCCGACCCGGCCATGGCCACCATGCCCGAGGCGCCGTCGCCGCTGGAAGTCTTCGGCACGCTCTCGTACGAACCGCTGATTCGCGAAGTCGTCGTCGGCGGGAAGGACCCCCGCGATGCGGAGTGGCTCCTCTCCCGGCTGACCTACGGCCTCTCGCTTGTTTCCGGCCCGCCGCCCGCGCCGTCAGCCTGACGACCCGTGGAGAAGTTCCGCGGGGCTGTCAAGGGCGGAGGCGGTCGGCGGCCACGCGCGCCAAGGACGCGGAACCCCGATGTTCGACCTCCTCATGCTCTTCTTCGTCGCGGGGGTCTTCGCCACCCTCCCCGTCCTCTGGGTTCTCTACCACGAGGCCCAGGCTGAGGACGAAACCAACGGCCTGCCGGATCAGCCCGCCTTCGACGGCGGCGGCGGTGGCGGCGGCGGGACGGAAAGCCCCTACACCCCGCCCGTTTCCGGCGCTGGCGGGTTCCCGAACTCAGGCGGTGGTGGTGGCGCGCCGACGCCGTTATCGACCAGCCCGCTGTCACGGGGGTGATGCCGTTTGGCGCGCGTCGCGCGCCATTGGCCGCATCGAGAAACGGGGCGCGGTGCGCACGCCGCGGATTGATCAAGCGGCGAGGCGCGAGCCGATGGCGAAGGCCAGCGGGGCTCGGGGGGCGAGGCCGCTTCGGTCGTCGGCGCCGGCCGCGCGCGCCTTCCCCGGATGCCCGGGCTGAGGTGACGAGAAACTCATGCTGAAAAGTCTCACGGTCCGCGGCTTCAAGTCGTTGAAGGACGTGACGGTCAAGTTCCCGCAAATGGCGGTGCTCTTCGGCCCCAACGCCGCGGGGAAAAGCAACCTCCTGGATGCCATCCAGGCGCTCTCCCGCATCGGCACCCAGCGCACGCTCGCCGACGCCCTCGGCGAGCCCATCCGGGGGCACCCGATCGAGGCGTTCTCCTTCCCGTCCGGCGGGCTAGCCGAGCTGCTATCCGCGTCGTCCGCGCAGTTCTCGCTTGCGGCGGACCTCACGCGGGACCGGAACGCGTATCGCTACCGCGTGGCGGTGAGCATCGATCCTCGTTCCGGTACGCTCGCGGTCGCCGATGAGTACCTATCCTCTCTCGGCAGGGACAGCGAACCGAAGGGGATCGCGGCCATCGAGCTGGTTAACGAGAAGCTCCGGGTGCGCCGCAAGAGTCACCCCGGCAAGCCCCGGTACGAACACCCCAGCCAGAACTACGCGATCCTCTCCGACCCACGACTCGGCGCACCCGAGTATCGGGATATCGACCGCGCGCGATCCGAGCTTTCGGGATGGCGCACCTACTACCTCGACCCGCGCGTCTCGATGCGGGCGGCGCAGCCCCCGTCGGACGTCCGCGACATCGGCGTCCTGGGTGGCGACATCGCTCCGTTTCTTTATCGCCTGCAGGCCGACCACGACAAGCACCTCAAGGCCGCGAAGCGGACCCTGCGCTCGATCATCCCGAGCGTGGAGGAGGTCACGGTCGACCTGGACAAGCGCCGGGGAACGCTCGACCTCTTGATCCGTCAAGACGGGATCGACTACTCATCGCGCATCGTCTCCGAAGGCACGCTCCGCGTGCTTGCGCTGTGCGCGATTGCCGTCAATCCCTGGAGTGGCTCGCTCCTCGCGTTCGAAGAGCCCGAAAACGGCGTCCATCCGCGCCGGCTCGAGATGATCGCCCAGCTCCTGCTCTCCCTGGCTCTCGAGCAGGGGCGTCAGGTTGTCGTCACCACGCACTCGCCCCTGTTCTGCGATGCCGTGCTGAAGGGCGCCCGCTCGCGGCCTGGGGACATCGGGCTGTTCAACGTGCGGCGGGACGGGCAGGCGACGGTCGTTTCTGCCTTCGACGTCACAGGCCCGTTGTTCAAGGATCACAAGATAGCCGCGGCCCTCACGACCGGAACGGAGGATGGGCTTTTCGAGAGCCTGCTCTTGCGGGGGATGCTCGATGAGTAGCCCCGTCGCGGTAGACATCTTCGTCGAGGATCGCGCGCACGAGGCGTTTCTCGTTCCGATGCTGCAGCGGATCGCCCGGGATGAGAACGTCGCGGTCTCGTCACAGGTCCGTTCCGCGCGGGGCGGTCACGGCCCGGTCATCGCCGCGCTGAAGCTGTACCAGCTGGTCGTCGCGAAGGGCGCGCTCGGCTTTGCCCCTCCCGACCTCCTGATCGTAGGAATCGACGGCAACTGCTCGACCTTCGCCATGGCGAAGAAGACTATCCAGAAAGCCACTACTGCGCCTTTCTCCGACCGGTTGGTCGTGGCCTGTCCCAATCCGCACGTCGAGCGCTGGTATCTGGCGGACCCGGAGTCCTTCAAGGAGGTCGTCGGGATCCGGCCAGCAATCGCCAAGAAAAAGTGCGCGCGGGACTACTACAAGCACGCGCTCGCGAACGCCGTTCGGAAAGCGGGTCACCCCGCTACGTTGGGGGGAATCGAGTTTGCCCAGGAACTGGTCGACGGCATGTGCCTGTACCGCGCAGGCAAGAACGAGCGGTCACTCAAAGCATTCATGGACGATTTACGGGACAAGATGAAAACGATCAGGCAAGGAGAGGGTGGTTAGGGCGAGATGACTCGCGCGGCGTAGCGGAACAGTACCGCACGTAGCGGAGGGTGGAATCAAGGCTCGGAGAATCGGCGACCACCACGGTATCCGCGTCGCTCACGACACCGCGGCCGCCGCCCGCGCGGTGGCCGGCCGTCACTTCTTCGGTTCTTCCTTCTTCGGTTCTTCCTTCTTCGGCTCTTCCTTCTTCGGCTCCTCTTTCTTCGCGGGGGCGGCCTTCTTGGGCTTGGTCTCGGCGGAGGCCTCAAGAGCGATCTTGGTTTCGGTGTAGGGCTTCTTCTGGGTCCAGGTGACCGTCCTTCCGCTCATCGCCTTCTTCTTCTCTTTCTCGTCCGCGATGTTGCATTTCTCGACGTTCTCGGGCATCTCCACCTTGTTGGTGATCACCGCCTCTTTCTCCTCCCCCAAACCGGCCTCCATCTGTTTGGCGGGGTCCGCGCCCATCGGGTTGCTCTTGAGCTGGTTGAGCGCGCTGAGAAAGTCCTGCGGCGGTTCAACCGCCCCGACGCGCGTGTAGGTGTAGGTCTCGGTCTCCGCGTCGGCGTTGAACGTGAACTTGGAGTTCTTGAGCGGCGGGAAGGCCAGTTCCGACAGGTGCGCGAGGGTTTTGAACTCCAGTTCGACGTGCACGCTCTGGCGCGCGCCCGGAGTAACGGACAGGGCCTTGATCTTGACCTCCTTGTGGGTCAGTTGGGTCTTCAGTTCCTCCTGGTCGAACGAGAGCGGCAGCGTGACCTGCGGCACCGGCATGCCCGGCGCGGTCTTCTTCATCTTCTCGGCCGACTCATACTGGGAATAGAGTTTCTTCGACATCGAGTAGTCGATGGTGATGGTCCCGGAGCCGTCTTTCTTGAGTTTGATGAAGTCGGTGTAGATGAGGCAGCCCGAGACCGACAGCGCCAGCAGCGGCAGCGCGGCGAGAGCGAGAATGGTCCGACGGAGAGTCATGGGCGGGTCCTTTCGTGCGTAGCGACCAGAGCCGGCTTCGTTGGTGGAAGAGGCGCCGTATTTTACGGAAGCGGCGGCGTCGGGAACAAGGGGTGGGGCGCCCAGCGCGCCCCGCAGCTACCGGATCAATCGCAACCGAAGGCGGCTGGTTTCCACCGGACCCGCTCAGAACCTGTTTCAGTCGCCGGTGGCGGAGTGGAGGGCGGGTTCGGGGGAGGGGTTCCAGCGGGGGAGGAAGACGCGCCAGACGCGGTACTTCTCGTTGCGCATGGCGCTGGCGATGACCGGGTGGAACGAGGGGCGGGCCGGGCGGTAGAGCAGCCGCATGCCGGCCTTGTCGGGCGTGCGCTGCCCCTTGCGCACGTTGCAGGGCATGCAGGCGGTGACCAGGTTCTCCCAGCGGGACTCGCCGCCCAGGGAACGGGGCAGCACGTGGTCCAGCGAGAGTTTGGATGCTGGCAGCCGGCGACCGCAATAGACGCAGCGGTACTCGTCGCGTAGGAAAACGGCGCGGCGGGAGAATTTCACGTCGCGGCGGTGGACGCGGTCGTAAATGCGCAGGCGCAGGACGCGCGGCACGCGGATCCGCAGGGTGACGGTCGATATCCAGTCGTCGTCGGGAAGCGGCTCCACGTCGCCGAGTTCCAGCCACTCGTCAAACGAGAACTGTTGCCAGGCGCCGTCGCGGACGTCGACGACCTCGGCCACCTCGCGGGCCAGGAGGCCAAAGCACTCGCGAACGTCGATGACCCCCACCGGCGTGAAGTGCCGGTTCAGGAGGAGCACCTGTTCGCTGAGGACGGGTGGACGGCGCTGGGGCATGGTGGCACCGGGATCACGAAGCCAAGGGGGTATTCTACCGCGCCGCCAGCGCGAACCATGCCCCGAAACCGGCCGCGAGCGCCAGGCCGGCGGCGGCGACCACCGCCAGCAGCACCACGGCGCGGCGCATGCGGTCGTACTCGCGGCGCAACTGGTCCCGCTCGCCCTCCAGGCGGGAGATGCGGGCCTGGTCTCCCTCGCGGAGGCGGCGGATGACGTGGGATTTGCCGGGTTCGAGCCGTTCGGTGACGGGGTCCTGGTGAAGTTTGAGGCGTTCCAGGTCGGCGAAGAGGGCATCGAAGGTCTGGTAGCGGTCTTCGGGCCGCTTGGCCATCATTTTTTCGATGACGTGGCAGACCGATTCGGGGATGTCGGGGGCGAGTTCGCGGGGGGAGACGATCTCCTCGCGGACGTGCTTCTTCATGACGGCGGAGCCGGAGCCGGTGAAAGGCGGGCGGCCGGTGATCATGTGATAGAGGGAGGCGCCGAGGGAGTAGATGTCGGAGCGGAAGTCCACCTCCTTCCCCATGGCCTGTTCCGGGGAGATGTAGTCCGGAGTGCCGAGGACCATGTCGTCGTAGCCGAGGGTGGCGTCGTGGGCGCTCTTGACGAAGCCGAAGTCGCCCAGTTTCACCACGTCGCCGTCGCCCAGGAGCATGTTCGACGGCTTGATGTCGCGGTGGACCAGGCGGAAGTCCTGGATGTACTTCAGCGCGCGGCAGACCTGGATGACGATGTTCACGGCGGTTTCGACGGTCAAAGCGCCGCGCTCGGTCACCAGGTCTTCCACCGTGCCGCGGCCCACGTACTCCATGCTGAAGTAGTAGTGGCCGTTGTCCTTGCCGATGTCGAACACCTGGACGAGGTTCTGGTGCGACATCTTGCCGACGATGCGGGCCTCCAGCAGGAAGCGCTTGCGGAACTCTTCGTCCTTCACCCACTGCTTGTGCAGGACCTTGAGGGCCACGATCCGGTTCATCGTGTTCTGGCGGGCCTTGTAGACCGTGCCCAGCCCGCCCTCGCCCAGCACCGAGAGCACCTCGTACCCCGTGATGCGCAGGTTGGCGCGGGAGTCGGCCTCTTTCTGCAGCCGGTCGCGGGCGATGCGCACGTGTTTGATCTTGTCCTCGTCCATCAGACCGAGGGCGCGGATCACCTCCTCCAGCGTGGGCATTTCCCCGCGCGCCATGGCCTGGCGCTGCATCTCCTTCGCCCGATCGAGGTCGGCCGGGGCGATGAAGCGGTTGCGCAGGGCGATGGCGCCGAAGTCGAGGGCGTCGGAGTTGGTGTCCATCCCGGGCGCGGCTAGGCTAGGGGGTGGTGAGGCGGACGAAGCGCTGGTGGTCGGCCAGCGGCTCGAACCACCAGTGTTCGCGGACCCGGGGGGCGAGCGACGGGTCCGCGCGGACGGCCTTCTGGATGGCGTCCAGGGCGTCACCGTGGCGTTCCAATTGTACCAGGCAGGCGGCCGCGTGCAGAAAGGCCTCGCCGCGGCGGGGGCAGCCGCGGGCGGCCTCCTCGAAGGCGGCCAGGGCCTCGGCCCACTCGTCGCGCGAGAGGAAGTCCAGGCCGCGCCGCATGTGGTCGGCGAAAGCCGCGGCCCGCTCTTCTTCGTCGGCCCGTTGCGCCTCGCCCAGCGAGAGCGCGATCCACCAGCGCAGAGCCAGCGCTTCCTTGTGCCACGGATCCTTTTCCAGCAGCGCCGCCAGCGTCTCCTGCGCGCGGAGCGGCTCCTTCTTGCGGAAGAGGATGCGGGCCTCCAGCCATTGGCCGGCGCGGGCGACGGCGGGATCGCGCGGCAGGAGGGCGAGACGCTCGCACGCCTCGAGGGCGGGGTCCAGTTCGCCGCGGGAAAAGTGAATGGTGGCCTGCACGAGGCGCGCCGCGGCCAGGTCGGGCCGGACCACCAGGGCTTCCTCGGCGCGGGCCGCGGCGTCGTCCAGCCGGCCGGCGAGCAGCAGCGCCTGGGCTTCCCCCGCCAGCACCTCCGGGAAGAGGGCGGCCTGGCGGTCGAACAGCAGCGAGCGCCCCGTCTGGAAGGCGGCCAGCGCCTCCCGCGCCAGCGCGAGGGCCAGGTAGGCGCGGCCCAGTTCCACGTGGAACTCCGGCTTGCCCGGCAAGAGGGCGCAGGCGCGCCGCGCGTAGTCCACCGCCGCCTCGTGGCGGCCCATGCGGAGCGAGAGGTCGGCGATCTGCCGCGACAGGTGCGGGTTCTCCCGCCGCTTCTCGGCGATGGTCTTGGCGCAGACCAGCGCGCGGTGGAGATCGCCGGCGCGGTCAAAGGCCCGCGCCAGCCGTTCGAGGGCGACGGCGTTGTCGGGGTCGAGGGCCAGGATCGCGCGGTAGGAGTCGCTGAGTTCGCGCGACGCCGGGTCCAGCCGTTCGAGGATGTCGGCGCGGTCCCAATGCGCCGCCTGGAAGTCGGGGCGCGCCCGTATCGATTCCCGGTAGTAATGCAACGCGCGGTCCAGCGCGCCCCGCTGGTGGTGGATCCGCCCGATCTGGTGGAGCGAGAAGAAGACCTCTTCCCCCAGCCGCGCGTGTTGCTTGAACAGCACGCGGGCGCGCTTCACGTCGCCCTGGTGGAGAGCGACCAGCGCCGCGCATGCCATCACGGCGCCGTCGCGCGGCGAGAGCGCCAGCAGCGCCTCCAGCGCCTCACGCCAGCGGACGGCCCAGGACTCGTCCAGCGAGGCGCGGGCCACGGCGCCCGGAAAGTCGAGCAGGTCCGGCCCCAACCGCAGCACCTCGCGGAAACAGGCCACCGCCCCGGCGTAGTCGCCCTGCTCGCCCAGCGACAGCCCATACTCGCCGAGCAACTCACACCGCCCCTCCACGTAGCGCCGGTCGCGCCCGGCCGCGTCGCCGAAGGCTTCCACGGCCTCCAGCGCCTCCTGGTAGCGCTCCAGCCGGCCGTGGATGCCGGCGCGGCGCATGTGGGCCTCGACCGCGCCGGGGTCGGCGGCCACCACCTCCCCGTAATCCGCCAGCGCCTTCACCGCCTTTCCCAGGCGCTCGTGGCTGGCGGCGCGCAGCATCAGCAGTTGGCCTTTCTCGCGCCCGTCCCGCGCCAGTTTGACGGCGGCGGTGAGGTATTTGATGGCCTCTAAGTGGTCGTCGCGCGCGGCCAGCACCAATCCCAGTTCACGGAGCGCGGCGCCGTCGGCGCGATCCCGCTCCACGGCGCGGCGCAGGCAGCGTTCGGCTTCGGGGATCTCGCCCAGGCGCCGGTGGAGCGCGCCGGCGACGGCGGGGGCGCCGGGATGGTCCGGGGCGTAGGTTAACAGGTCGGTGAGCGCGGCGAGCGCCTCCTGGGGGCGGTCCAGGCGGTCCAGGGCCTTCGCCTGCCAGAAGAGGAACTCGGCCCGGTGTTCGGGCGCCAGTTCTCCGTCCCGGGCGACGGCGGCGGCGAGGCAATCGTGGGCTTCGGCGAAGCGCTGTTCGGCGAAGAGGGCCTTGCCCTTGTGGAACCAGGGCCAGGGGCGGGCATCGTCGAGTTCGATGGCGCGGTTGAAGTTGTACATGGCCATGCGCTGGTTGCCGGTCTGGGCCAGCACGCGGCCCTTCCAGGTGACCAACTCGGCGTCGTCGGGGTCAATCCGCAGGGCGCGCTTGAACCACTCGATCGCCTCGGGAAACCGCGTGAGACGATAGAGCGTTTCCGCCTTGCGAGCGCAGATGTCGGCGCCGAAGTAGTTCAGATCGAGCGCGGTGTCAAAGTGGAGAAGCGCCATGCCGTAGTCACCGGCCTCCTGGTGCTCCACCCCTTTGTAATAGTGGTCTGACGCCGTGATCGGGGTCTCGTCCATGGCCGCACCACGGGAGAAATGATACCGGGTTCGCGCCGCATGTCAAAACGGGGGACGGGGGGGCGGGCCGGAACTCCGCGGGAGGTAGTCGAACGGCATGGTGAACGTGAAGCCGGTCCCAAAAACCTCATTGTTGCCCCCTCGCGCTTTGCCGTTCCCGGCGTGCCCAGCCTTCGCGGCGGCGGTATGATGGCGCGCGGTTGGCGAGGGGGCCGCAACATGACTTTACCGACGGGCTGTTCGGTGGAAGGGCGAAAGGGCATGGCGCCGGACTTCACGGAGATGAACCTTCGCGCCCTGCACGGGCGCTTCCCGGCGTTGGCCGAGCGCATGATCCGTCGCGAGCGACCCGCGGCGCGGGTGGCGGTGGTGGCCACGCCGTCGGGATCGCCGTCGGCGGAGGTGGTGATCGCCGGCGGCGAGCGGATACCGCTCCACTCGCGACGCGACCCCCGCCGCGAGGCCTCGCGGCTCCAGGATGAGATGCGCGCCGGGCGCGTCTGGTTCGTCGTGGGCTTCGGGCTGGGGTACCACGTCGAAACGCTCCTGGCCGTCGGCGGCGAGCAGCGGCGGGTGTTCCTGGTGGAGCCTGACCCGGACGTTTTCAGGACGGCGCTGGCGGCTCGCGATCTCACCGCCCTGCTGGCCGACCCCCGGTTGACGCTGTTCGTGGCGGAGTCGCCGCGTCTCGGCGACGCCCGCGACCCGGCCGCCGGGGACGATGGCCTGGAGGAGGCCGTGGCCGCGTGGTTGGAGCGCCACTGGGCGCGATCCGCCCGGCGATTCGTCTTTCCGCCCAGCCGGCGGATAGACCCGGAGGGCGCGGAGGGCTACGCCCAGCGGTTGGAGGCGGCCTGCGCGCGGTTCGGCAGCGCGGTGGAGACGCACGCGCGGCTTTTCCACCGCTGTCGCGGGAACCACCTGCGGAACCTGCCGCGCATCGCCGGTGCGTGGCCGGTGACGCGCCTGCGCGACCTGGCCGGCGGGCAGGCCGCCGTGTGCGTGGCGGCGGGGCCGTCGCTGGACCGGAACGTGAGTGTGCTCGCCGCGGCGCGCGAGGGGGCGCTCATCCTGGCGGTGGACTCGGCGCTGCCGGCGCTGGCCGCGCACCGCATCACGCCGGACTTGGTCTGCGCGCTGGACGCCGTGCCCGACAAGGCCCACGTGCTGGCGGCCTACTCCACGCCCGGAACGCCGCTGCTGGCGATGGAGGACGCGCACCCGGCCATCGTGGCCGCCCACCGCGGGCCGGTGCTGTTCGCGGGCCGGGGGACGGAGTTAGGCGAGTTTCTGCGGGACTACGTCGGCGAGAACGGCGCCTATCCCGAAGAGATGACGGTCGCCAACTTCGCCTTCAGCATGGCGAGGCTGCTGGGGTGCGAGCCGGTGGTTTTCGTGGGTCTCGACCTGGCGCTCACCGGCGGCCGGATGCACGCTTCGGAGGTGGTGGAGCACTGGAATTTCCCGGACGGCATGGAGCGCGTGGCGGTGCGGGGCAGCGTGGAGCCGGTGGTGTACACGCTGCCCAATCTCGCGGTGGCGCTCGACCAGTTCTCACGGCGGGTGCGGGCGTGGCCTGGGCGTTTCATCGACGCCACCGAGGGCGGGGCCTACGTGGGCGGCTCGGTGGTGATGCCGCTGCGGGAAGCGATCGAGCGATGCTGCGTCGGGGCCGCGCGCCGCGAGGCGCTGGAGGGCGTGCGCGCGGCGCTGGCCCGGCGCCTCTCGCCCGACGCCGAGGCGGCGGACGCGGCCCAACGCGCCGAGACGCTCCACGCCGGCGCGGCGCGGCTGGCGAAGACCTCGGCGTTCCTGGCCGACGTGTGCCGGATGGCCGCGCTGGGGCGGACCTGCGCGCGGAACCACCTGGTGATGGCCGCCGCGGCGGCGGCCGCGCCTCGTTTTCGCGCCCATTTGGCGCAGGACGCGGCGACGCTCAAGGAGAAGGCCCAGGCCGTGGCCGACATGCTCCGCGACATCGCGTCGCGCACCCCCATCTTCGCCAGTGGATTGGCCGACCACTACTTCCACACCCGGGACCTCGCGGCCGGGGAACTGGACCGCGCCCGCCTGCCGCCGGGGCTGGCGCGGGCGACGCCGCTGGACCCGCTGCCGCACTATTTCCGGTCGGCGATGCGGGCCGCGAACCTGCTGCGCCGCGAGCTGGGCCGCCTGGCCCGCGGGTGGACGCCGGCGCGATCCGGCCGCGAGACGTAGCCGGGGTGATCCTCCGGCTTCGGCCATCGGTCGAAATCGGAAGCGCGCCCCGGCCCCACGCCGCGAGGGTGAAGCGCGAACCGCGCTTGAGGAAGCAGCGCGCGCGAATCGGTTTTGTGCTTGCGTGATGGTGGTGGTGGTGCAATTCTTGAGTTAAGCTGTGTAATTTGCTTATTCGGATTGTGCCCCATGTCAACGCTCTACCGGATCCCGTTGCTGCTCACTCCGCAACCCGAAGGGGGCTACACCGTCACCAGCCCCGCGTTGCCGGAGTTGATCACCGAGGGCGACACCGCCGAGGAAGTGATGAACAACGTGCGCGACGCCCTGGAAGCGGTGCTGGAACTCTACGCCGATGAGGGCAGGCCGATCCCGGCGGCCATCATCGGGCCTTCTTCCACGAAACCGATCCGCTTTGAGTACCTCCTGTCCGAGTGATGAACTACCGACAAGTGGCTTGGAAACTCAAGGCATTGGGTTGTGAGGAGGTTCCCCGGCGTCGAGGCGGCTCGCACCGCAAATGGCGCAACCCAGCCAACGGGCGCGTCACGGTGGTTCCAGACTGGGGAAGTCGGGATCTGAAAATGGGAACGATGAGGGCGCTCATGAGGCAACTCGGCATAGCGTGGAGCCGGTTCGACAGCGCGTGAATCCGTTCTTCGTCTTGCCCGCCTGGCGGCGGACGGTCCACGGGTTCCGCGTCGCCCGCCTGGCGGCGGACCCCGCTCCACCCGTGGCTACGCTCCGCCGCCCCCGTTGGGGGCGGGACGCCGCCGGATTCCCGTTGTCCACGGGTTCCGCGCCGCCCGCCTGGCGGCGGACGCCGCTCCACCCGCGGCTACGCTCCGCCGCCCCCGTTGGGGGCGGAGAGGTCGCCGGCGGGGAGGAGGGTTGAATCGCGTGAGCCGGAGGCGGCGGCCCGGAAAGCGTGACCCGCCCGGCCGCCCGGCGGGCGACTTTGACCGGAACGCGCACGCGCGCTATCATGTCGCCGCAGAAGTCAAAGGAGCACCCATGCCGACGCTCGCGCCTTTCGCTCCCGCCCGGTCGCCCTCGTCGCCGGCGCCGAAACTCGAACGGGAAGGTCGCGTGTACGCGATAGTGCTCGACATGGACATTGAAAGTCTGCGGAGCCATTACGGCGACCCGTACAACAACGCCTACCTGGAAATCCGCAAGGTCTTGCGCAAGCACGGGTTCGCGTGGCAGCAGGGGAGCGTCTATTTCGGCGGCGAGCAGGTGAACGCCGTCACCTGCGTGCTCGCGGCGATCGACCTCGCCAAGACGCTGCCCTGGTTCGCCGCGTCGGTGCGCGACATCCGCATGCTGCGCATCGAGGAACTGAACGATTTGCTTCCAGCGGTGCGGGGGGAGGCGGATGAAGGGGCGGAGCACCCGCGAGTCTCGTAGGGTGCGCACCGCGCACCAAATCAGCGATCACCGGCACCGTCCTTGGTGCGCGGTGCGCACCCTAACAAACTACAAACTGTCACACATGCGAAGAAAACCTACCGATCCGCAAAGCATCGCCTGCAGAGGGACCGCCCCTCCTTTGTCGCATCGTTGAGATCAGTGAACGCAAGCGCACCGTCGTTTCGAGCAGCCCCGCACCCATCGCGACGATGAATGGGAGTGTCTCCCCTGTTCCAGAAATACTGCCCTTTCGTGTACAATTCCAACGAATCACAGGCCTTTTCCAGCCTCGCGGTCGTTTCTGGGAGGGCGATGCGAAGATCTCCGAATTCGCCCACCTTTTCCCGAAGTTCGGTTCGATGCCTCGTCGCCTGTTCATAGTCCGGTGCCAGCGAACTAAGCGCAGCCACATGCGTCTTCCCGAAAGCGAACATCACCTTTGCCATGTTGCCAGTATGCTTGATTATATTTGCGATATTCTCGTCAACCCCCTTTTGCGCCACCAGTTGCATTGCCTGCATGATGTTTTCTGCGGCAATACATACATT
>JACQVU010000312.1 GCA_016209585.1 Planctomycetota bacterium | reverse complement strand
GCGGGTGGGGGCGCGGCCCGGGATCGTCGCCGGCGGCGCGGCCGGGGGTGGCGCCGGGCGGGTCGCCGCGGCCACGTCACGAAGCAGCGCGTCGTCGTCCTCGTCGTCCGCGGGCGTGAAGGCCGGCGCCCGCCGGGCGGCCGGGCCGGCCGGGTCGCGCCGGTCGAGGCTGGCGGTGATCTCCAGCAGCGCGCTCTCACCCGCCAACGTGGCGAGCCGTTCGCCCAGGAGCGTCGCCAGGTCGATCCGCCCCACGGTCCAGCACACCCGCGAGCCGCCGGGAAGTTCCGGAAGCACGCCGAAAAACTCGCGTGAGGCCAAGGCGTCCGGCTCCGGGGCGTCACCCGCGCCGGCGGCGCTCTCTTCGTCGGTTGCCCAAGCCGCCTCGTCGGCGCGGGTGATCGTGAGGCGCAACGTGACCGGCGTGAACGACGCCGGCGGCCCCTCCGGCAATGACCAATCCAACGCCAGGTCGATGGCCGCGGGGGAGAGGCGGCCGTCGATGACCGTCGCCGCGGCCCCGACCGCCAGCGGGGAGGCCGGGCCGGGGCGGCCCTCAGCCCGGCGCTCGGAGATGAGCAGGCGCGGTGTCGCCTGCGCGGCCGGGCGCCAAAGCCTGGACAGGAGCGCCGCGGCCAGCGGGTGGTCCACGGTGGTGAGAAGCCGCGAGAGCGGCCCTCGGCCCCATTGGGCTGGCAGCGCGCCCATGAGTCGCTTGTAGGCTGCCACGGGCGCCGCCACCGCCGTGGCGTCGCCGGGATCGCGCGCCGGCGGGGCGGGCTCGTCCTCCGTGGTTCCCTGAATCGCGGGCGCCGCCAGGTCTCCGGCCCACAGCGCGCGGTTGCCCGACCAGATCGCGTCCAGGAGGGTCAACACCTCCCGGGTCCGTTCTTCGTCACGGGGACTGGCGCCATTCGCCTGGCGGGCAGTGAGATAACGTTCGCGGATGCGCAGGAGCATCTGATTACTGACAACTTCTCGCGGGGGCCGGCGCTCAGTCGGCGGGCGTCAGCGGCAGGAGCGACTCGCGGGGGGCGCGCGTGGGGTCGCCACCGCGCCAAAGCACGAGCAGCCGCGGGGCGTTGTCGCTGGTCAGCAGGCGCAGATCGGCGCCGGTCTCATCCGGGCGCGCCACGTCGCGGGCGGCGGGCACGAGCGTGTCGCCCCGTTGCACGTACAGGTCCGCGACGACCTGCCCGGCGTGGTCGCGGGAGAGCGTCGCCACGTACCGGCACGCCGCGGCTCCGAGGCTGGCCGCCCAACCCCCCTGGTAGGAGAGCACCTCTCGTGTCAGCGAGAGGCGGTCGAGAAGGTGACCCGTGCCTTCCGCCATGGGGGCCACTGGCGGGGTGGCCGGGGCTTCGGCTGATCCGCTTTCCCGCTGGCCACGGTTGGCGGCGGTGGAGATCGTCTCGGCCGGGAGGTAGGGAATCCGGATTTCCGCGCCAATCGCAAGGCGCTGGGAGTCTAACCCGGCGTTGGCGCGGGCGATTTCAGCCCAGAGCCGGCCCGTACCGTAGTACCGGCGCGCGATGCCGTAGAGGCTGTCGCCGGCCTTGACCCGGTACAGCGCCACGCTCGGCTTCGGCGCGATCTCAGCCGCGGACAGCGCGGGGAGCGGGTCGACGTGGACGACCGCCGCCGGCGCCCGCAGCGCCAGCGTGACGCCGAAGAGCAGGGCGAAAGTCGCCGTCAACGAAGCCGAACAGAGGGTGGCGCGGCGACATGACATGAGGCTGACAGCCAGTGGCCTTCACCCCGGTGGCCAGTTCATCTGGCGCCCGGCTAAAAGGTGAAGGTGGAGGTGGGGAACAGTCTGACCGCCCTTCTTGCCGCAGTTGATCACCAGGCGATAGCCGGCGTCGGCGAGGCCCCGTTCACGGGCCAGTTTGGCCGCCACCACGATCAGCCTGCCGGCGGCCGCGGCGTCTCCAGCCTGGAGGTCGCGGGTGGAGGCCACGTGGTCGCGCGGGATGACGAGGACGTGCGTCGGGGCCTGGGGGTGCAGGTCCTGGAAGGCGACGGTGTCGCCATCCTGGTGGAGGAGCGTGGCCGGGATCGCGCCGCCGGCGATCTTGCAGAAGACGCAGTTCGGGTCCGTGGGCATTGGTCGGACTTCAGGCCGCGTGGTGGAGGCTGATGGCGCGTTCCCCGATGAGGTACTCGTCACGCCGCTCTCCACGGAGTTCCGCCAGGCAGAGGTAGGTGGCGTCATCCAGGGCGCGGTCGGGGTCGTGCTCGTCGCTCTCCCACATCACGGGTGAGGCCGCGTAGAAGCGCCGGATGCCGAACCGCTCAGCCACGCGCCGGAGCGCCAGCCCGAGTGAGCGTGAGAGTTCACTGGTGAGATGGCGGCGGGCCGCGGGGTCCATGACGGGCGTGATGTCGAAGAAGCCAAGTTCCCTGGCCAGGAGGTCCAACGCCACGACCGCGTCTCGCCGGCTGGCGCCGTTTTCTTCATCGACCGCGCTCCTCGCGGCGGCGAGGGTGTGGATGCCGATGGTCCTTTCGCGTGAGGCGCGGGCTGGGTTCACGGGAGGCTCCCTGGTGGTGGGTGGGGTGGCTGGTTAGTAGCGTTGGCGCGGCGTCGGCGTAGGAACCGCTGGCCGATGACGGTTTAACACTTGTGAATTGTGAAGTGTAGAGAGTAATCTATTACCGTCAACTTCTTTTTTCGGCATTCCCCTCAATCTCCTGAAGGGCAGCTGGATCGGGAGGTCAAAATCTCCCAAAAACCTTTGACGGATTCTCGCACTCGCCATATACTCCCGCGCTCTCTCGATAGGCGCTTGGAACCTCCGACTTTGGCAAGAGGGCTATTTTCGTCTCTCCAGTCCTCTCCACAGCCAGTCTCCACCGTGGAGGAGATGTGAGAAACGTGGTAGAAACCGGTGGAGAACCATTCAAATAACTCCCACGACCCCACGTCGTTGCCGGTGTTCGACCATTCCACCAGTCACACCGTCGTCACATGGGTAGGGTGGGTTGCGGAAACTTTCCGGAGTCTCACTGGTTTTCCACATGTTCTCAACATCGTCGCGAGGTTCACAACTCCAGTGTTTTCAACGTGTTATGGTAAGTGTTGCCGGTGAAAACGTGGTTTCAAACAGGGGTTTAAATCAGCATGGGCATGAGATCAGATCAGGAGTAGATTAAGAGCAAGCGAAGCATCCAGCTGCGGGCCAAAGGAAGAAGTGGGGGAACTAATGGCTACAGACAAGGGGCGGCAGGCACAGGCAGCGGCAGCCACGGAGGCGAAGCAGGCAGCGCTCATCACCGGAAGCGGAAAGGTGTTTGCTGAGCTCTTCGCGCTTAGCACCGGAGTGGTGAAGGCACGCTCGCCGCGCAAGATTCTCGAGTATGTGAAGTTCACGGCGACGAAGGTCAGTGGCGAGGTGCGGTTGGAGTCCACTGATTTCGACGTGTCGCTGTGCGTCATCGGCCGTGGGTTGGAGGTGGGACAGGATGTCTCGGTTCTTCTGCCCGGGCTGAAGACCGCCGCAGCCCTTGCTGAACTGGCTGGCGAAGAGAGTGTGCGGTTGGGTTTTGATGGAACCTTGGCGACCGTCACCGCCCCGAACGCCGTGGTGCACTTGAACGGTCTGCAGGCGGAGGAGTTTCCGACCTTCCCGGATTTCGACGAATCCTGCGTGATTGAGATGAAGCAGGGTGACTTCCGGGAGATGGTGAACCAGGTGTCGTACGCATGCGCCCAGGAGGCCTTGCGTTACGCGCTCAACGGGGTGCTGCTGGTCGTCGAGTCTGGAGCCGTGGAGATGGTGGGAACCGACGGCCATCGGTTGGCCTACACCAGGCGCAAGGTGCAGCTGCCCAAGGACTTTCCGCAGACGATCATCATCCCGCCGAAGGCCCTTCGGCAGGTCGAGCGGATGCTGGCGCCCGAGGACAAGTACGTTGAACTCAACATCCTCGAAAACCAGGTGCTGGCGCGCTCTTCAAAGGGAATCGTGGCCGCGAAACTGCTCGAGGGGCAGTTCCCGAATTTCCGGGAGGTGGTGCCGAAAGACCTGCCGGTGAAACTCCGCGTCGCGAAAGAAGAGTTTGGCGCGGCGCTCCGGCGGGCGGCGCTCTTGACCACCGACGACAACCAGGGCGTCACGCTGAAGTTCACGAGCGGCACGCTGATGCTGTCATCAAAGTCACCCGACGCCGGCGACGTCACCGTGAACTTCCCCGTGGACTATGAAGGGGCGGGTCTCACCATCCAGTTCGTCGGGCGCTACCTGCAGGACGCCGTGAAGGCGGTGAGCGAGGACGAACTGGAGCTCGAACTGCGCGACGGCGACACGGCCGGCGTGATCCGGGGCAGCAAGAACGCTTACAGCCTCATCATGCCGATGGCGGTGTGACCGTATGACAAGGGAACAACGCAGGGGCGAGCCGTTGGCGCTGTGCGATCTAGTCCAAGCGTTCTTCAACGGCCGCGGGTGGACCACCGGAATCCACGGCGGTGACCCGAAGGGGCTGAAGGGTCTGCAGGAGATCTGGCGGGAGATGGTTGGGCCGGAGGTTGCCGCCCAGGCGCGTCCAACGCGGTTCCGCGACAACCGGTTGGAAGTGGTGGTGACAAGCCCGGCGCTGCGGTACACGCTCGATGTCGAGAGGAAACAAGAGTTGCTCGACGCGCTGCGGCGGCATACGGGCGTGAAGGGCGTGCGGGACATCCGCTTCACCGTAGGGAAGATTCCCTGACGATGGGGGAAACGACACACAAGAAGAACGGCGACTACACCGCGAGCAACATCACGGCGCTCAAGGGGCTGGAGGCCGTGCGGTTGCGGCCTGGAATGTATATCGCCGACGTGGAGCGGCGCGGGCTGAACCAACTGGCGTTCGAGGCGGTGGACAACTCGGTCGATGAGTCTTTGGCCGGGTATTGCGACGCCATCACGCTCACGCTGAATGAAGATGAATCCGTCACCGTGGAAGATAACGGCCGGGGCATTCCGGTGGACATGCACCCGGAGGAGAAGATGCCGGCGGTGGAGTTGGTGATGACCACCCTCCACGCCGGGGGCAAGTTCAACAGCGACACCTACGAGGTCTCCGGCGGCCTGCACGGCGTCGGCATCTCAGTCACCAACGCGCTCTCGCTGTGGCTGGTGGTGGAAGTCCACCGGCACGGCAAGGCCCACCGCATGCGGTTTGAGAAGGGCAAGACGGTGGAGAAACTGAAGGTCACCGGCGACGCCGTCGGCACGGGCACGATCGTGACCTTCCTGCCGGAGTATGAGATTTTCGGAAAGATTCGGTACGTGGCCGACTCGCTGAAGGCCCGGTTGCGGGAACTGGCGTTCCTCAACAAGGGGCTGACCATCCATTTCAAGGACCTGCGCGGGGCCGAGCGGCGGGAGGAGACCTTCCGGTACGACGGGGGCATCCGGGCGTTCATTCAGCAGTTGAACGAGAACCGGCAGCCGATCCATGCGGAGATTTTCTCGTTCGACAAGAGCATGAGCGTGGCCGCGGGGGAGGGGCGGCCGGCGAACGTGCGGTGCGAGGTGGCGTTCCAGTACAACGATTCCTATGGGGAGACGGTCTATTCGTTTGCCAACAACATCAACACGTTCGAGGGTGGAACCCATCTCACCGGTTTCCGCTCCGCGCTGACGCGGACGCTGAACAAGTACGCCCTGGCCCAGAAGATGGCGAAGGAGAAGGAGACGCTCACCGGCGACGACTTCAAGGAAGGGCTGACGGCGGTGGTCTCGGTTAAGGTTCCGCAACCCTCGTTCCAGTCGCAGGCCAAGGGGAAACTGCTCAACCCCGAGGTGGGCGGCGTGGTGGAGTCGCTGACCAGCGAGGCGCTGGGCATTTTCCTCGAAGAGAACCCCGGGGTGGCCAAGTCCATCATCGGCAAGGCCCTTGACGCGGCCCGCGCCCGCGAGGCGGCCCGCAAGGCCAAGGAACTCATCCGCCGGCAGAACGTGCTGAACTCCGGCTCGCTGCCGGGGAAACTCGCCGACTGCCAGCGGCGCGACATGGAGACCACGGAACTCTACCTGGTCGAGGGCGACAGCGCCGCCGGCACGGCCAAGCAGGGCCGGGATCCCGAGTACCAGGCCATTCTCCCGCTGAAGGGGAAGATTCTGAACGTCGAGAAGGCCAGTCTCGACAAGATGCTCACGCACGAGGAAATCCAGACGATCATCATCGCCCTGGGCACCGGCATCGGGGCCGACGAGTTCGACATCCACAAGCTCCGGTACGGCAAGTTGATCATCATGACGGACGCGGACGTCGACGGCTCGCACATCCGCACGCTGCTGCTCACCTTCTTCTACCGCCACATGCGCCCACTGCTCGACACCGGGCGGGTCTTCTGCGCCCAGCCGCCGCTGTACAAGGTGACGCGGCGCAAGCAGCACCACTACGTGCTGTCGGACCGGGAGATGACCGACACCCTCCTGCGCATGGGTCGCCAGGGCATGACCCTCACCGACCAGACGGCCGGGAGGGAGTACCAGGGCGCGGAACTGGCCGATCTCCTGGAGATCGCCCGTCGGCTCGACGAACTTGGCCAGGCCATCGCCAGGAAGGGCATGCCCTTCGATCGCTACCTGACCTTCACGCAGAAGGAGAGCGGCCGCCTGCCGCGCTACCACGTGAAGTTCCATGGGGAGGGGCGCTTCTTCTTCGACGACGCCACCGTGGCGGCCTACATCGACCAGCGGCGGAAGGAGACCGGGTTGGACATCATGCTGCTCTCGGAAGAAGACTCTCCCAGCGAGAAAGGCGAGCGCTTCGGGCAGATCACCGACCTCACGCACGAGGCGGCCGAGATCGAGAAG
>JACQVU010000293.1 GCA_016209585.1 Planctomycetota bacterium | reverse complement strand
GGCGGCGCGGATGCGGTCGGGGTCGTTGCCGACCAGCGTCGAGGTGCCGCGCTCGACCGTGATCGGGCGCTCGGTGTTGTCGCGCAGCGTGAGGCAGGGCACGCCCAGCGCCGTGGTCTCCTCCTGAATGCCGCCGGAGTCGGTCAACACCACCCGCGCCCTCACCATGAGCGAAAGGAAGTCCAGGTAACCGGCCGGCTCGCAGAGCGCCAGCCCGCCCACGCGGCCATACTCGCCGGCGAGGCCGAACTCGTGCAGCCGCGCCCGCGTGCGCGGGTGGACGGGAAAGACCACCGGCCCGCGCCGCGCCGCATGCGCCAGAATGGCCAGCAAGCGCCGCAAGCCGTCGGCGCGGTCCACGGTGGCCGGCCGGTGCATGGTCACCAGCGTGAAGCGCGCGCCCGGCGCCAGCCCCAGGTTAGGGGGCGGCGGGCGGTCGCGGGCCAGGTCGCGGCACTTGAACAGCGTGTCGATCATCGTGTTGCCCACGTGCCGCACGCGCGCGTCGGGCACGCCCTCCCGCGTGAGGTTGGCGAGCCCCGCCGGCTCGGTGACGAACAACAGGTCGGCGAGGTGATCGACCGCCACGCGGTTCAACTCCTCCGGCATGTCGCGGTCGAAACTCCGCAACCCGGCCTCCAGGTGGGCCAGGCGCGAACCGGCCCGCGTCGCCGCCACCGCCGCCGCCAGCGTGCTGTTCACGTCGCCCGGCGCCAGCGTCCAGTCGGGCCGCGCGGCCGCGATCTGGTCGCCCAGCAGATCGATGATTCGCCCCGTCTGCGCCCAAGGGGTCAGCGCGCCGAGGCCCAGGTTCACGTCCGGCTCGGGCAGACCAAGGTCGCGGAAAAAGACCTCGGACATGCCGAAATCATAATGCTGCCCCGTGTGGACCAGCCGCGTCTCGACCGGCGCGCCGGACTCGGCCCGACGCCGGAGCGCCGCGACCACCGGCGCCATCTTGATGAAGTTGGGCCGCGTGCCGACGACGGCGAGGATCTTCATTGCAGTTGTCAGATGCCAGTGGTCAGTTGTCAGCCACCTGAGCGCGCTCCGCCTGACAACTGGCAACCGATCGCTGACAACTGATAACCGGCTCTTGGCGACGCGGGCGCGAGAGACCGGAGCGTGAGCGACGGGTCGCGCGGCGGAAGAAGGCTACTCGAAGCGCACCAGCCGCCAGCGGCCTTCCTCCAGGCGGAGCGTGACCTTGTTATAACCGGCGGCGGCGCCCGGTTCGCGCGGCGTGTCGTAGACGAGCGCCAGCGTGTTCTTGTCGCCGTCGGGGGTCTCGCTTTTCACGCGCGGCGCGCGGGCGGCCACGCGATCCTGGCGGATCCGCCCCAGCAAGTCCATGGCTGGGCGGCGGTTCTTGCCCATCACTTTGGCGAAGTTCTCGCGGGTACCGGCCATGAGGCGCAGGTCGGAATGGGCGCGCTCGGCCCAGAGGCGGGCGTAGTCCTTGGCCTCCAGCGCCTTGAAGATATCGTCGACCGCCGCCTGCGGGTTGTCGTCGGCGTCGGCGGGCGGTTCCCCGGTCGTGTGCTCGGCCGCGTCGCCGTCGTGGCGGAGTTCGATGTATCGGCCCCCCCGATCAAAGCGCAACATATCGCGCGTCCCCGCGGTGACGTCATAGCGGCCGATCTCCTTCACCGCGCCGCGAAGCACGTAGACCGCGCACCTGACGCTCTTTCCCCCCCAGGACAGAGCCTCCGTGCCTTCGCAGGTGATCGTGACGGTTTGTGCCTCGCTGTGGGCGTGCTCCTCCAGGATCAGCGGGAAAGCAAAGGTCCAGCCCTTCTCCGCGGGGAACGCGGTGACCATGCGGTGGAGCGCCATGCCGGTGACGGTTCCCTCGGGGCAGGGAAACTCCGTCTTCCTCTCTCCCTCGAGGCGCGTCAGCACGCCGTTCTTGTTGCGGCCACGCATCTCCGCTTTCCCCGTGTCGTGCATATCGCGCTGGAGATCGAAACCGATGAGCGTCAACCGCTCGTCCGCCAAGTGAGCGGAGAAGAACGTTGCCGCGCCTCCGCCACCGTCCGTCACCTTGTCCAAGAAGCCGTAGTACTCCACGCCACCGCGAACGCGCTTCGTGGTGGTGGCCACCAGAGAGCCTAACTTGCTGCCGTCATTGTCACAGAAATCGTACGTCCGCGTTCCCCACGTCTTGTCGAGATTCGCGATGCGCTCTTTGTACCCCTTCCCCAGCGACTCCCCGGCCCAGATCCCTGCCGCGGGCGCGAAGAAGAGAAGAACGACCGCCGCGAGGCGGAAGAGCGACCTTGATGAACGCATGATTTCCTCCTCCGGGGCGCGCGCCGGTCGGGCCTTCGCGTTGGCCTCAGTCGCGGTCGTACGAGCGCCGGATCAGCAGCAGGCGAATGAGTTGCAGCACCGCCATGGCGGCGGCGGCCACGTAGGTGAGGGCGGCGGCGTTAAGCACCGTGCGCACGCCGTCGATCTCGCCGCCGTCGGCCAGCCCTTGCTCTTCGAGAACCAACGCCGCGCGGCGCGAGGCGTCGAACTCGACGGGAAGCGTGACGAAGGTGAAGAGCACCGCCACGCCGAACAGCGCGATGCCGGCGTCCATCAGCAGTCGCCCCCAGTCGCTGGCGCTGCCCATGCCCGCGATGATGATCCCCGCGATGAAGAGCAGCCACGACACGTTGGACCCCAAGGCCGCGGCCGGCACCAGCGCCGAGCGCAACGTGAGCGGCGCGTACCCCCGCGCGTGCTGCAAGGCGTGACCGCACTCGTGCGCGGCGATGCCGATGGAGGCGACCGACGAGCCGTTATGCACGTCGGGCGACAGCGCCAGTTCGCGCTTCAACGGATGGTAGTGGTCGGAGAGGAAACCCTGGCTGGTGGTGATCGCCACGTTGGTGATGCCGGCGCTTTCAAGAATGCGCTGCGCCACTTCCGCCCCCGTCAGCCCGCGCCGGGTGGCCACGGCTGAGAAACGGTGCATGGCGGAAGAGACGCGCCACTGCGCCCACATGGCGAAGAGCGCGCCGGGAATGATCAGCAAGTAGGTCCAGTCGTATAGGAAGTACATTCGGGCAATTCGTTGACGTTACTCGCGCGCGTCCAAATGGGGCACAGCCTCCGGCAGCCTGGCCCAGTCACCGGCCTCGGCGACGATGTTGCGGGTGATCTGCGACTCCTTGGCGCCGAAGGCCAGCAGCAGCGCCCGCCGCATCACTTGGTTGACGCGCCGAGGGTTGCCCGCGCTTTTCTCGGCGAGCAGCGCGCCGGCCTCGGCCCCGATGATGTCACCGGTGAGGTGCCCCGCCACCTTCATGCGGTGCGCGACGTAGAGCGCCACCTCCCGGGCGTCAAGCGGCGTGAGCACGCCATACACCGACACGCGGCCCGCCACCTCCGGCACGGATTGCACAGTTTCGAGGAGAGTCGGCGTGCCGCCCAGGATGATACACGGGGGCGAGATGCCGTCCACCCCCAGGTTGGAGAGGCCGACCAGCGCGGAGAGCAGGTCGCGATTCATCCCCTGCGCTTCATCAATGACCAACACGATCCGGCGGCCGATCTCGGTATAGGCGCGCTCGAACTGGTGCAGCAGCACGTCGTCGGCCTCTTCGCTGAAGTAGGGCGTCGCCAGCAAGGCCGAGATGCTGTCGTTCAGAATCTTACGGTAGGTCGTGTTTCCGATCGCGACATAGACCGCGAACAGATCGGTGCCGTCCATCTCTTGGCGCATCTTGCGCAGCAGCAAGGTCTTTCCCAAGCCGACGTCGCCGGTCAGCAGCGCCACGTGGGAGAAGCCGTCACGCACGAAAAAGCGCATCCGGTTCAGATTCGTCCGGCGGTCATCGCTCAGGTAGAGGTACCGCGTGTCGATGCGCTCGGAGAAGGGATTCTCGCCAATGCCCCAGTACTCCGTGACGATGCCGATTCCGAAGTCGGAACTCTGGACCGGCGAACCGGATGCTGTTGTCATGCTGAACCCAGGCTGCGGTGACTCCGCTCCGCCTCGCCGACGGTCTCAAGCAAGTCACGGTCGGGGATCATAGTGCATTTACGGCATGTAGGAAACAGAAATCCGGTTTTTTCGCTTCACCCACTGTTCAATCCTCGTGACCGGAACGGGACGAATTTGTTTGCCGCCAGGTTTCCCCCAGGTAAGAATCCCCCTTCCCAAGCAATGGCCGGTGGGAGAGCGACGGCGCAGGAAGCGCCGCTGGCGGCATCGGCGGTTCCAGCAAAAGATGGAGGGACTGATGAACGCGAGTCTTCGTCGGCTCGCGGCGGGTCTGACGCTCGCCGCGGCGGTCACTCTGGTGGCCTGCAAAGACAACAACAAGAAAGAGAGCGCCCCGGCCACCGCCACGGCGACCTCGACGACGACCGAAGCCGCGATGACCTCCGGCGCAGCCAAGCACGCGGAGGCGACCACCGCCGCGACGACCAAAGCCGCCGACGCGACCGGCGTGGCGGGAGGCGCGGCGACCACCGCCGCCACGGTGACCGGCGGCGCGACCACCCCCGCGACCGACAAAACTGGCGCGGCCGCCGCCGACAAGGCTGGCGCAGCCGCTGACAAGGCTGGCGCAGCGGCTGACAAGGCCGGCGCAGCGGCTGACAAGGCTGGCACAGCCGCCACCACCGCGAGCGGCAAGGCGGCGGATGCAGCCTCAACCGCGATGGGAATGGCCGGCACGGCGGCCGCGCCGGGGCTGAAGAAGCAGGACGGCGTGTACAAGCCGGTGGCGACCGGCAAGAAGAACAAGGACGGGCAGGCGGAACTTGACGTGCAGTGCCCGGGCAGCGGCAACGCCGCGGTGCAGGAGGTGTCGGCCGACATCAACGGCAAGAAGGTCTACTTCTGCTGCAAGGAGTGCATCGAGCCGGTGAAGAAGAACCCGAAGAAGCACGGCTTCTAGCCGAGCGGGTCGGGAGCCGGGGGGCAGCGGCCGGGCGCGCGAAACGCCACGCCCGCGTGTACGCGAATTGTCTTACCAGGGGGCGGCGGCAAGGGCCGCCGCCCCCTTTTGGTTCGCGGCTTGTCCGCGGATCATCGCGTTCTTCGCCAGCGCCGCGGCGAAGGCGGTGAAACCCGGGTGGAGATCGATTACCATGTCATTCGGTGGTGGAAGGCGCCGGTGGTGACGCTCCTCGCCGCTCCCGGCCGCGCTGGCGTCGCTGGCCGTGCTGGCGAACGCCGGCGCCGTTCCCCGTCTTCAAGCCTCCCCCCGTCACATGTCCGTCACCGTCACGCTGCTGGATCACCTTAACCTCACGGTCCGCGACTTCAACGAAACGGCGGAGTGGTACCGCCGGGTGTTCGGGTTCGCGGTCGTGGAGCGCGGCCGGTCGGACGACGGTTCGCCCTGGGGCGTGTTGCGCGCCGGCGAGGCGCTGTTATGCGTCTACGAATGCGCCGGCTACGCCTTCCTCGACTCAGAGGCTCGCGACGCGAAGAAGGTTCACGGCCTCAACCACTTCGGCCTCCGAATCGCCGACCGGAAATCGTGGGAAGCGACCGTGACACGGGAGAAAGTGACCGTGCTCTACGGGGGGCCGGTTCGCTGGCCCCACTCCCTCGCTTGGTACGTCACGGACCCAACCGGCCACGAGATCGAGGTGGCCCTCTGGGACGGCAACCATGTGACCTTCGATCCGCTTCCGGCGAAGGTATGACCGCCCTCCGGCGAAGGGAGGCGCCGTGAGCGACCCGGCCACCCACCTGCCCAACGAAGGGGAAGAAACCCCGGCGCAGCCATCGCCGGCGCGGCCCACCTCAGCGCCGCTTGCCCCGGCGCGAGAACCGGCGGGCGACGGGGAAGCCGGTGTCGGGAGATCGGCCGACGCGCTGGGCGTCTCCGCTGCTCCACCCACTTCAGGAGGCACGGCGCGCGTGAGTGGCCCCACCACCGCCGGTGTGGAAGCGGGCGACTCGCCTCCGGTCGAGGCCCCCGCCGAAGCGACCGGAAGTGAAACGGTGCTGCGCCGTTTCGGTCGCCTGTGTGTTGACGCCGGGTTCCTGCGCGAAGAGGAGTTCCTTCCCGTCGCCGAGGCGGCCGAGGAGCAGACGACCGACGCCGTGGCCGCGTTTGAACTGGCCTGCCGCACCCTCATCGAGTGGAACCTGCTCTCGCCCAAGCAGGCGCGCGACATCATCGCGATGATGAACGGCCTCCTCTTCGAGTGTCCGGCCTGTGTCAAACGGTTCATTCTCCCGCCCGCCCAACGATCCGGCGCCGCCCTTCCCCCGTGCCGGTGGTGCGGCCACGAACCGCTGGCGCTCGTGACCGACTACCGCGCGGTGGGCGCGAACCTGTCGTTCCCGCCACCGGTCACCGCGGGTCCGCCGGCGACCCCACCGGCGACGGACGAGAGCGCGGGCGTGCCGCAGCCCGCCCTTGCGCCGGCCCCGTTGATCACGCTTCCGCCCGACTTGGCGGCCTTGCTGGACTTGCAGGACGAAGGCGACAACGTCGTCGTGCCTCCCAACCCCGTTGGTGACGCGCCCCCCGAAGTCCCTTGGCCCACCGAGGCCGACCCCGACGCGGCGGACGCTGAGACCCAGCCCCGCCCCGGCCACCGCCCGACCGCCGGTTGGGCTGGCCGTGCATGGGCCAAGCCGGTGGCCTTCCTGCTGGCCGCGGGGGCGCTCTCGCTCTTCGCCTGGGTCGCGTGGCCGCACCTCCGCCCCGGCGACGCGAATGCCCCGCCGTCCGGCGCGTTACAGGCAGCCTCGGAAACAGCGCTGCGCGATATCCTCAACAAGGCGCGGTCCCTGCGCGCCGATGCGGAAAGGGCCTACCTCAAGCGCGCCTTCCCCATCCCTCAACGGATGGCGATCTGCCCGCCGGGCGAGAGCCTGACGAGAGATACTCGGCCGCTGGGAGAGATGCCGTCTACCCCCGGCGAGATGGTCGATGTGCCCGTGCGCGCCCCGCGTGAGGCCTTCGCCGACGCCGCCGCGAAAGCGCTGGCGGCGGTGGCGCTGTTCGAAGCCGCCGACGCGCTGGCGGCGTCCGGGGGCGCGGCTCGTTCGCGGACCGGGATCCAGGCGGAGTTGAATCAGGCGCGCGGTCACGCGGCCCTGATCCTCAACGCCGCCGGCCGCTTCGATCTCGCGCTGAAGTGCCTGTCGGAAGCCCCCGGTGACCTGCCCGCGGTGATTGCCGATCCCGCGGCGGTCGAGGCGGAGGGGAGCGCTGGCGCGGGGCTGGCGGGCCGCGCGGCGGTGGCTACGCGCGACGACATGCTCCGGTACGCGCGGGGCGAATGCGCGTTGTGGGCCAGCACCTCCCGCGAAGGCGCTGACGTGACGCTCTGCCCGCTGCCGCCGGACTCCGCGACGCCCGGCGCGCCCATTCCCTCTTCCGATCGACCTCGCGAATGGACGCGCCTGCCCCCCGGCGGCTACCTGGTTACCGTCGCCGCGCCGGGCGAAGCGCCCGTCCGCGTGCACCTGCGGCTGGATCGCGACCTTCCCCCCGAAGCCGCGCACGAACTGGCGGTGCAGGCGCGGCGGCTGGGCGACCTGTGGCGCTCGATGGTGAAGGAGGAGTTCCAACGCCCCGCCGGCAGCGCCGGGCGCTTTCCACGGGTGATGGTGGGCATGCCGCCGCCGCCGGCGCCGACGCCGGAGGGGTTCGTGGTGGTGCCGGCCGGCTCGTTTCTGTTCGGCGATCCCCCCGTGCCCGTCTTTCTCGACACCTTCCTCGCGGCACAATGGGAGGCGAGCCACGGCGCGACCCCAACCACCCCGCCTCAACGAACCGGGCCGGGGAACCAGGTGTCGGCCGGGATGTCGTGGGACGATGCCGACACGTTGGTGAAACAGGCCAACGACCAGCGTACCCCGGCGCAAGCGGCCTGGACCTTCACCCTGCCGACCGAATGCATGTGGGAGAAGGCCGCCCGCGGCGTCGACGGCCGCCGCTACCCGTGGGGCGACACCGCCCCCGCGCTCTCCCCGCCCGACGACCGGGACCCTTCCGTCTACGGCTGCCGCGGCCTCAGCCGCCCGCCGATGGAGTGGACGCGCAGCGGCTTGGCCCGCCTTCTGCCAGCCTCTGTCCCGGCAGGCGGGCTATCGCCCGCGCCCGCGCCGGACGATCTCCGCGGCGCGATGATCATCAAGGATTTCCAGGACGCTTCCGGGTGGTTGCCTTTGCCCGCCTGGGCGCGGGAAGCCGGGCTGCCCGGCGACCGCCGCCAAGGCGTCAGCGCGCGGCTTTTCGCCTACCCCACCGCGCTGGCCGCGCCATCCGCCGGACGGTGACGTTTGAATAAGGACCGCCAGTGACGGGCATTGGCACGTGGGGAGGCAGCGTTCTCCCGTGAAGCGAGTCGGGGCGACAGGATTTGAACCTGCGACCTCGTGGTCCCAAACCACGCGCTCTAGCCAAGCTGAGCTACGCCCCGGTCAAACCGCGCAACGGAACATCTGAGACTCGGCCCCGCCGCGACCCGGAACGGAAACGCCGGGGCAAGCGGGGCGTGCGAGCGGGCTGGCCGCGGATCGGCGGCAGTTCAACCTTTCTCCTTTTCCTTCTTCTTCTCT
Organism: Planctomycetota bacterium; assembly: GCA_016209585.1. GTDB lineage: Bacteria > Planctomycetota > UBA8742 > JACQVU01 > JACQVU01 > JACQVU01. Next base: position 10,011 of record JACQVU010000293.1, on the reverse strand, counting down.
TTGTCCTTCTCTTTCTCCGCGCCCTCAGCCGGCGCCGCGGCGGCTTCCGCGCCTTCCGCGACCGCCTCTTCCTTCTTCTCCTTCTTCTTGACGCGCCGGATCTTGGCCACGACCTTGGTCTTCGGGATGCCGAAGACGGAACTCCCCTCCGTCCAGCGGCCGAGCTGGGCGAGTTTTTCCAGGCGTTCGGCGCGCGTGATCACGTTGCGATGGCGCGCGAGTGACATCCTCGACCGCAGACTCTTGTGAACCGACATCAGCAGCCTCCCACCGAAAGGCGATCCCGACGAACCGGCGCCGCCACACCGTGCTGAGGCGACCCGACGCCGCGAGCCACCGGAGCCGCCACGTTCTCTGGCGCGCCGCCCAGAGCGAGCGTTCAATCAGAGGAAGTTACCACCTCCGGACCCAACTTCGCCACTCCCCCTCCAAGAAAACGCCGCACGTCCTTGAAAAAATGATAGAAATGGCGAAGTTGGGTTAGGGTAGGGGTTCGTCGATCCGCCGCGGGGAGGCGGCTGGGGGGTCGCGGCCGGCCGGCGTCCGCGCTCGCGCGAGGGCGTCGGGCGGCTGAGGAAAGTCCGAACTCCATCGGGCAGGGGGGTGGGTAACGCCCACCGTCCGCGAGGACCGGGAAAGTGCCACAGAAACGACACCGCCGATGGCCCGGCGGCGCCGGCTTCGCGGCTGGCGTGCCGGGATCAGGCAAGGGTGAAATGGTGCGGCAAGAGCGCACCGCGGCCGTGGTGACACGGCCGGCCGGGTAAACCCCCCCCGGAGCAAGGCCCCGTAGGAAGGGAGGCGCGGCCCGCGCCGTTTGACCTTCGGGTAGGTTGCTTGAGGCGGGCGGCAACGTCCGTCCCAGAGAAATGACCTCCCCCGCCCGCCGCCACGCGCGGAGGGCGGGACAGAATTCGGCTTACAGGCCGCCTCCCCGCGGCGGATCGCCTCGACCAGCCGGATCACTTGGGCACGCCGCCGACGCTGCCGAGCACCTTGGCGATGCCGGAGAGGATGCCCTCCACCGGAGAGAGAATGAGCGACATCCAGTCGGCGACCACGGCGAACAACGAGCGCCGGGCGATCAGGATGTCGCCGGGTTGGAGGTAGTAGTTTTCGTCGAGCCGCGCGTTCACCGTCAGTTCGTTGACGTTGACGTAGACCACGTTCTCCTCCCGGTGGCCGTCGCGCGAGGGCCGGACCAGAATGACCTCGTGCGAGGCGCGCTCGTTGAAGCCGCCGGCGACGGTGACGCCGTCGATGACCGTGAGCCGGCCGGTGTGGGGGTAGCGCCCCACCTTCACGACCTCGCCGAAAACGTAATAGACCTGGGAGTTGTTGCGCGCCACGGTCACGTCGGCGTCGACCCGCACGCCGCCCAGGCGGGCCGCGTAGCGCTCGGCCACGCGGTCACGGATCCACGCGGTGGTGGCGCCGGTGACCTTGAGGTCGTCGCCGAAGGGAAGCGAGATGCACCCGTCGCTGCGCACCGTGCGGTCGAGCGCCGATTCGCGCCGGTCGAGGATGCGTTCCAGCCCGGGCGCCGCCACGGTGACGCGCAGGTCGTCGCCCGGCTGGACGCGGAAGGTCTCCGCCTCGCGGTACTCCGCCGTGAAGGTATCGGGAAGCGGCTCGGCGCCGGCGCACCCAACCGTGCCCGACGCGGCGCATAAGGCCCCGGCCGCGAGAAGGAGAAGCCCCGTGGCGAAGCGGCTCATTGATCGCCCTCTTGGGCGCGCTGGCGGGCGCGATCCCGCTCCTCTTCCTCGCGGGAAGGGTACTTGTGGTGGGCGACGTAGTCCTCGATCATGCGGGAGAGTCTGGCGTGTTCCTCCGGCCGGCGCAACATCAGACGGTCGGCGGCGTCGCGCGCGCGGACGATCTCCCCGCGGTCGAGATGCAAAAGGACCAGCACGGTGGTGGCGTCGACCGAGGCCGGGTCCATCGAAAGCGCGGCGTTCACGGCCTTTTCAGCCTCGTCGCGCCGTTTCTGGAGGCGGTAGAACTGGGCGAGGTTGAGCCGATAGGTGACGGAGCGCGGCGCGGCCTCGACGGCCTCTTTCAGCCGCGCCTCGGCGTCGGCCGCGCGCTCGTCGATCCGGGCCAGTGTCAGGCCCAGTTCCGAAAGGCAGGCCGCGTGGCTGAACTGCCCTTCCCCGCCTCCGGGCGGCAGGTGGGCGAGAGCGGCCTCGTAGTGGCGCGCGGCGTCGCCAATCGTGGTGCGGTCAGCCGCGGCGGCGAAGATGCGCGCGATCTGCATGTTGGCCCGCGGGCGGGTCGGCTCGCGGGCGAGCAGCGCCGTCAGCAGGCTGGCCGCGGACGCCGGATCGCCCTTGGCCACCAGCACGGCGGCCAGCCCCTCCTCCAGCGCGGCGTGGCGGCGGTGGAGTTCAAGGCCGTCGCGATAGAGACGCTCGGCCTTGTCGAGGAAGTTCCCGGCCGTGAGCAGTTCACCGAGTTTCAACCGGGCGGTCACGCGCCGGGGATCGACATCGAGGCATGTTTCATAGGAGTGGATGGCGAAGGCCGTCTCCAGGAGGTTGGCCTGGACGTCGGCCGGGCGCTCGGCGACGTCCGGGTCGCGCGGGGTCAGGCGCAGCGCCTCGCGCACCAGGGTCTCGGCCTCCTGGCGCGCGGCCCGGTCCCGCGCGGCGCGGGGTTGCTCCCCGGCGGCGGCGGCGCGGGAGCGAGCGTCGAAGCCCCACGAGACGTACGCGGCGCGCGCGGCGATCCCCACGCAGACGACGGCCACCAGCAGCCAGTCGGCGCGCAGGCGGGAGAGATGGTGGACGAACCTCTGGAACATCTTGGTGCTGCTGGCCGGCGATCAGTTGACATCGACCAGCGCGAAGACCTCCGACTGGCGCACCTCGTCGTCGATGCGGTCGCGGACGCGGCCGGCGCGCTCGATCGGCACGCCGATGCCGGCGAGCAACGACCGCGAGAGCACCACCGTGCCGCCCTTCCTGCCGAAGCCGTACTCCGGCAGCCGGGCGATGCGGTTGGCCACGTTGACGACCCGGGCGGCGGTGTCCCGGGCTTCGGCCGGGGCGCGGCCGTCTGGTTCCCACAAGTCATCGTGGTGGCGCCGGACGGCGTGGGTGATGAGCGGCGACATGCCCCATTGCTCGACCATGAGCGCGCCGACCTCGGCGTGATCGATGCCCAGCCATGCGCGCTCCACCGCCGGCGCCGCGGTCTGGCTGGAGCGCGACAGCAGCATCACCGCCGTGAACTCGTCGTTGAAGAACTGGTCGAGGAAGATCATGCCGATGTCGTGCAGCAGGCCGGCGACGTAGAGTTCCGAGGGGAGCACGGCGGTGAGACCATCGGAGTACACCGCCAGCGACTCGGCGCAGACGGCGGTGAGAATGGAGTGGCGCCAGAACTCTTCGCGCCGGAAGGCGCCGAAGTGCATGTGGTGGAAGGCGCGGATGACGCCGGTGGTGACGCCGATCTCGCGCAGGGTGTCGAACCCGAGGCGGACGATGGCCAGGGAGAGGTTCTTGGCGCCCAGCGGCGCGCCGGCCGGCGTGTAGAACGACGATCCGGCGAGCCGCAACACGCGCGCCATGAGCGGGGGATCGCCGCGGATGATCTCCGCGACCTGGGCGGCGTTGCTCTCCGAGCCGGCGAGGGCCTCTCGCAACCGCTCGACCACCACGGGCAGCGTGGGCAGCACGGTGACATCGCGCACCCGTTCGCGGATGGTTTTGGCGATGGCTTCGGCGCGGGAGGGCATCAATGCGTCTTGACCGTTCTCGGCGCCCGCGCGACGTGCCGGGCGCCCACCAGGGCGCGCCCCTACGGACGTCCGGTCGGCGCCCACGAGGGGCGCCCCTACGCCTGGCCAGTCGGCGCCCCCGCGCGCGCGGCGTACTCCGGGCTGACGAAGAAGGCGCACTCGCAGCAGCCGCCTTGGGCGATGTCGCGGTGGTGGGCCTCGCAAGGGCAGACGTTCTTCGCGCCGCGCGCCAGCGATTCTTCGATCGGCATGCAGGGGCAGTACATGGCCCCGTGGCGCACCTGGTTGCGGGCCAACCCGGCGATGATGGCGTCAACCCGGCGGGGATCGGGGTGCAGCCGGTAGGGGCCGCGGGCGACGTACAAAAGAGCCATGCGGCGCGCCCGCGCCCGCGCGCGGTTCAGCGCGGGCCCTCCTTCAGCCCCAGCGGGCGACGCCGGGTTCGTGGCGTCTGCCGGGATATCTTTCGGGGTTGATGACGTGGAGCCGGGGGCGCGTTCACTCACCCTTGGGAACTCCCTCGGCGGCGGCGATGGCGCGGTCGGCGCGCTCCACCTCGTCGGCGAAGCCGAGGCGCGCGGTCGCGGCGCGGTAGAAGCGAAGCACGGTGAGGTTGTCAGGCTCCCTGGCGAGCACCGCCCGGAAATGGACGCTGGCCATTTGCATGTCGCCCGGCCGCGCGCGGCGGTAAAGGGTGACGCCCAGCCAGGTGCGGTACTCGGTGTTGTCGGCGTCGGCGTCGAGCGCGCGAACGAACTGCTCGCGCGCCTCTTCCCAGTCGGATTCGTTGAAGGCGTGCAACCCGAGTTCGTAGTGCGCCGCCCCGAAACCAGCCGACAGGCGCAGCGCGAACCGGAGCAGGCGGCGCATCTCTTCCACGTCGGCGCTCCGGGAGAGACGCAGCGCCCTGGCCAGCAGCATCAGCCCTTCAGCGTCGGCCTCCGGTTCGGCGGCGGCCTGGCGCAGCAGGCGCACGGCGGATTCCGTCCGGCCCAGCGCGATGTCTTGCCGGCCCTTGGCGAGCAGATCGGCGTAGTGGCGCCCCTTCTCACCTGGACGCGCGCCCATTTCCGGGGGCGGGGGCGCCGGCGCCGGCACGGCGGCGACCACCGGTCGCGCGCTGTCGATCTGAAAGAGGCTCGACATGGCCGGCTCGGTGGAGCGGTGGATGAGCCGGTAGTTGGGGTGATCCGCGCCGGGGGCGGTGGCGGCATCGGCCGCGTAGGGGTCGGGCAGCACCTGCGCCATGAGGGCGGCCACGAGGCGCAGTTGCGCCGTGCGACCCCGCGTGGTGACCAGCGGCGCGAACCAGTTGAACTCGCCCGCCGCGTCGGCCAGGCGCGCCCCGCGCCGGTACCAGCGTTCGCCGCGCCCCTCCCCCCGCTCGAACTGCCAGGTGTTGCCCGCGTCCAGGCTGTACTCCAGGCGGAGGACGACGTCGGTGACCGCGGGCGCGGTGACCTGGTAGCGCAGCGGGTAGGCCACGCCGCCGGTGACGATGAAGTCGGGATGTGACGTGGGGTCGGGGAAGGGGTGAAGGCGCACCTGGAGCGGGGTGAGGTCCACGGAGAGCGAGTGCGTGAACATCGCCTCCAGGGTGGCGGGGGCCTGGTCGGCGCGGGCGCGGACCAGGCGGATCAGTTCGTCCCAATCCATCGCGCGATCCGGATCGCTCGCGGCCTCGGCGGCGCCGGCCGGCGCCAGGGGTGGCGAGCGCAGCGCGCCCGGCGAGAGGCTGAAGTTCCCCGAGGCGTCGCGCGCCACGCAGGCGATGAGATACTCGCCGTCGCGGTACTGCGGGTCGGAGAGATCCACCGCGCAGGGCGAGAGCACGTCGTCGTCGCGGGCGAAGGCCAGCACCGCCCCGCGCCCGCCGACGGCGCCGGGCGGGGAGCGTTTGAGCAGGACGACGTAGACTTCGGCCACCTGCGAGAGGTCGTCGGCGGCCTCGTAGTTCACGTCGAACCGCACCTGGGGCGCGCGACCGGGGGCGAAGGGGTTCGGGTCTTTCAATTGATAACGGGTGACGAACCGCGGCCCCAGCACCCGCGCCCGGGGCGGGTCGCGATCCACGCGGAAGGAGCGCGAATTCTCGTCGAAGCCCGTGCGGCCCACGGCGTCGGTGGCGATCACGCGAATGCGGTACTCCCCACCGACCACCGGCAACTCAAAGTCGATGGACTCCGGTTTCTCGCGCGTGCCCGCCGGGAAGGCGTCGACCGTCTCCCCGTCCGGCCCGCGAACGGTCACTTCCCGCCACGGCCCCACGCCGCCCTGGCTGGAGTAGCGGATACGCACCGGGCGAGCCGGGAGCACGGCGCCGGAGTCTTCCACGAACCAGCGCAGCATGCGCCGGCCGGTGCGCGGGGCGGTGACGAATCCCTGGTTCCAGACGGTGGTCTTGTCGATGAGGGTGACCACCGGGTCCCGCGTGTCGATGATGGCCACGGCCTGCGGGCGCGCGTGCGCGTCGGGCAGCGGCGAGGTGTTGCCCACGATGTCTTCCGCGCTCAGGATGATGTCGTACGCGCCGTCCCCTTCCGGCGGGAAGAACCCCACCGAGCCGGCGGTGGAGGTGACCGCGCGGGGCGCCAGCCGGCGGTAGGGGTCGTCGGCGCCGGAGCGGCGATACCAGATGGAGACGGTGGCGATCCGCGGGGTGCTCTTGAGAAGGCCGGGGAAGCGTTGGGTGATGCGCGGGTCGATCTCCGCGCGAATGCCGAAGCCCACGGCGGCCCCCACGTCGCGCGTGCGGTATTCGTGGAAGTCGGGCCAGATGGCGTACCGCGGGCGGGTGATGGCGAGAACCGGCGTGTCACGCGAGGAGATGGCGCCACGTTCGCGCTTGTCGCGAGCGCGGATGCGGAGCGCGCACTGGTCGCTCTCGACGTCGGGCACTTCCCAGAGAAACTGGCCGGTGTTCTCGTAATCTGGCCGCTCGCGCGCCTCGTTGGGCAGGTCCACGGCGACGACCTGCCACTCGTCGTCGGGCATGTGGTCGCGCCACCGATCCGTGAAAAGGATGTCGATGGGGCGGTCGGGCAGATCGGGGTCTGGCGCCACCCAGGTGACCCACTGCTTCGTGCGGGTGAAATGGGCGCGCGCCAGCGGCGCCGGAGAGACCGTCACCGGCTCGCGTTTGAGGTCGAGGATGAAGTCCGCCGGGGCCTCCCCCGTGGGAAGGGGAATGTGGTTGCCCACCCGGTCATAGGCCACGAGTTTGAAGCCGTAGAGGCCGTCGCGCTCCTCCGGGTCGAAAGGCAGCGGCTTCCCGTCGGCGCGGTACTCGATGCGCATCGGCTCGACCGCCCGGCCGGCGGTGTAGGGCCGCCATGGCTTCCACTCCGACGTGATGCCCGGCGCCTTGTGCCGGTAGTAGAGGTTCAGGTACTCGGTGCGGTCCCCACCGCGCGACATCCGCCACGCCAGCGGCGCCGGCCCCGCTTCCGTCCAGCGGCGGGGGCCGGTGATCTCGGCGATGGGGGCCACCTTGAGCACTTCCAGCGCCGGAGTTCGAGCCTCGCCCGCCAGCCGCGCCTGGTTCTCCACCACGAGGCGCAACTGGAAGTTGACGGACTCCGCGTTGGGCGCCGGAATCTTGGCGCTGGCCTGCGCCGCGTCCCACAGCCGGGACTCGTTGTACAACTCCCACGTCTGCCCGCCGTCCAGGCTCTGGAAGAGGCGATAGGGGGTGCGCTGCAACTCGGCGCGCGGGGTCTCCACGTTCCATTCGAGCACGATGGGGTCGCCCGGCTTGAACGACTTCCGCCCGTCGGCGATGGACAACGCCACCCGCGGCAGGTCCTGAACGTTCACCGTCACGCTGTCCTGCCCCTCGTTGCCCAGCAGGTCCCGCGCCCGCAGCCGGTACTTCACGCTGCCCGACCGGTCCGGCGCGCGGACCGCGCGCGAGCCGCTCCGTTCCGCCGTCGCGATCAGCGGTTGCCACTGGGCGCCGGCCGTCTCGTCGCTCACGTCGATGGCGATGCTCTTCTCGTCGAGGAAGGCGTCCTTCACCTCCCAGGTCAGCGTCAGGTCGCTGGCGCGGGGTTTGGCGCTGTCCGGCCCGGCCTGGATGTTGCACACCGGCCCTTCCCAGTCGATCAACTGGCGCTGGACCTCTCCCGCGTCGGCCTCCTGCGGCGGATCTTCCGCCCCCTCGGCCGTGGCGACCACGATCGTCAGGTCGTAATACCCCGGCGATCCCGGGTTGAACTTCAGCGGCGACTCGAAGTTCTCGTCGGGCACCGGGTACTCCTGCCAGGTCTCGCCCGCCTTGCGGGTGTAGAGCGTGACGCGCTTCACCGGAATGGTCGGATCGCGGTCGGCGTACTCGTAAAACACGTCCACCGGCACCTGCCGGGGATCACTGGCGCTCACCGCCGCCGCCCGGGTCTGCACCGCCGAAGCCACGGTGAAGGTCGCGGCCGTCTCGGCGGTGACGACGTTCCCGGCGCGGTCCGCCGCCGACACGCGCAACCGGTAGACCGACGACGGCGGGGCGCTGGCCGGGATGCGCCAGTCGTAGGTGGAGACGTCGCTCGGCATGCCCACGATGATGTCGGTCCAGGTCTGGCCGCCGTCCGCCGAGTAGGCCAGCGAGTAGGGCGTGTCGGCCAGGTTCGGGTCGGCTCCGGCCCACGCCACGCGCGTGCTCTCCCCGGCCCGCCGCCGCTCGCCCCCCTTGGGCGCGTCGAGCGTCAGACGCGGCGGCTGCGTGTCAACCACCGTCCGCGCCACGCGCGAAGCGGGGTGCGCCGGGTTCGCCCGGTCAGCCTCCGTGTACTCCACCGGCGGCGGGGCGCTGCCGTTGCCCTGGGCGTCAACGCCCGTGACGTAGAGTTCATACGCGCCGTCGGCGTCAGCCGCGGGAAGCGTCAGAACGGCCTCGGGCGCCTCGGTCTTGTAGGGCAGGTCGTCGCCCCGCTGCCACGCGGCCTGCCCCTGCCGACGGTGGAAGAGCGCCACGCTCTTGATGCGGCCGCCGCCGGGATCGAACCCCAGCACCGGCAACCGGCTGACGGCGGCCTTGAGGGACGGGGGCGCTTGCACCTTCACTTCCGGGGGCGCGGAGTCGATGGTGAAGGGGTTGGGAACGTACGAGAAGCCAGGGGTGTCGGGATAAAAATTGGTCACCGTTTCGAGCCGGAAGATGACGCGGTTGTGCGTTTCCTCCGGGTTGCCTGGACCGCCGGGGAGCGTGAACTCCGCCGAGTTCGGCTCGCGCGGGTTCTCGCCCTTGACTGAGGCGATGAAAGGCGACTGGCACTTCTCCGGCCACGTGCGCCCGCCGTCGACCGAGAGGCTGAAGCGGACCTTGAAATCGCTCCGCGGCAACTCCGCGATGACCGGGTCCCAGCGGACGACGATCCGCGCGCCGCCGGGAAGCGCCGTGCCGGGCGGGATCGGCTCCCCGTCCTTGAACAACCCCGCGAGACGCGCCGAATACCCCGGATTCAACTGAAAAAACGAGACCTCGGCCGCGGTCTGCGCCTCCGGCGCCGGTTCATCCACTCCCTCCCGCGTGCGCACCCGCGAGACATACTCGATGTTGGGCAGCGACATGCCCGGATTGATGCGCGAGTTAGCCAGATCGACGATGGCGCCCTCCGCCAGTTTCCACGGCGCGCCGCGGGAGCGCTCACGCAGCCAGAGTTCCACGGTGCGGGGCGTCAGGATGCCCTCGTTAAGAATACGGTATTCAAACAGCGTGCGCGTGCCCTCGATGGTCACCCGCGAAAGCACCGCCTGCGGAAGATCGCCCTGCACCGGAAAAGGTTCGCTCACCGCCGCCCCTTCGTTGCCGAACAGGTCGGTGGCCGTCACCTTCACCCGGCACTCCTTGGCGTCCACCCGCGGCATCGTCCATGAAAACTTCCCCGTCGCTGGCTGGCCGATGGCGATGGGCAGGTAGCCCGTGCCGGCGTTAAACCAGATGGTGACGGCGTTCGCGCCGAGGTTCTGATCCTCGACCCGCCAGGCGAGCTCGCTCGCCTCGCCGCCGAAGCGCATCTTGCGGTCGCGGAAATTGTCGAGCGTGATGACCGGCGCCGTGCGGTCTTTCACGTAGTCGCGCGGCGGCTTGTCGACCACCGCCTCCTCGTTGCCGGCCCCGTCCACCGCCATCGACTTGAAGTCCCACCGGCCATCGGCGAGATCGGGCGCCACGGTCTGCAACCGCCCGCGCACCTCCTCGCCAAGGCGGCGGTAAGGCCCCTCGTCGCCCTTGGCGCGGCCCAGGAGGACGATCGCCTTCACGCCGGCGC
>JACQVU010000276.1 GCA_016209585.1 Planctomycetota bacterium | reverse complement strand
TGGTGACCGCCGCGCCCGTGACCGTGGGCACCACCGTGCGCAGCACCTTCCCGGCCACCGTGGCCACCACCACGATGTTCCGCGCCCCCACGGGAATCCCGGTGGCCGTGTACGCGCCCTGGTCGTCGGTGGTGGTCGTGGCCAGTTTCTCGTCCAGCGTGCCGTCCTTCTTCACCGTGTAGACTTCCACCGTCGCCCCGGCCCCCGCCGCCACCTTGCTGCGCTGCGCCATTTTCGACTGCTGCGACAGCGAACTGCCCCCGGACGACGGGTTCACCGTGCCTTTCACCGACCCGGTGGAGGCCAGCGGCGAGAGGCCCGATCCGCCTCCACCCCCGCACCCGGCGATCAGAACCAGCGCGCCGACCACCACGCCGGCGGCGGCGGTGAGATGACGAACGAAGCGGACGGGGCGACGAATGAGCGTTGGCATGATGGACATTCCTCCCGAAGCGGAAGCGACCTGGACGCCCAGTGTCCCCGTTCGGGCGCATTGGTTCAACGATCAGACGCGACGTGTGAACAAGTTCACAACCGCCCGTCCGGGGAGGGCGGGGGGGAGGAGGGCTTCCGGGTCGATCGCGTCGCCCGCGCGCGCCCCACTGTCAGCGTCCGGTCGCCGTAGTTCTCGGATTCCCAGCCTGAGCGCGGCTGTTTTCCTGTTGATCCCTTCTTCGGCTTCGTCCAAGATAGTCGCGCTCGCGGGGAGACGTTTGCCCCGCGTGTGTTCAGTCTCCAGAGTTTCGAAAGGTCGAGCCTGTAACAGAACCTCACCAATCCCTCCGTTTCTGGAAGCAATCCGCTCCGATTGCTTCCTGGCGATCAAAACCTACCACGTTTTGGAAGCGAGCATGGAGCAAGCCGGAGCGGCGCCCGTTTTGGGCGCCGCTCAAGGTGCTCGCTTAGGTCTGTGGTAAGACCTCGATCTCCGCTTTGGGTGTGCGCCCATTGCGGTTTTTGGGCCGCGCCCGAGGGGAAACAGAACCCCGTACCACGAGGGCGCCATGGCCCGCATCTCTTCAGCCCGTCACATCACTCTTCGCGGTCTCTTCGCCGTCGCCCTCTTCTTCGCGGCGGCGCTCGCTTCGTCCTGCTACCAGACCACCTACGACTTCCCGCCCGGAACCACGCCCGGCGGCGCGGGCGCGGGCGGAACCGCCGCCGCTCAACCCGGCGCTGCGCCGGCGGGCGTCATTTCCGGCGTGGTCGCCGTTCCGCTCACGGGCGCGGCGCTGTCGCAAGCGTCGAACGCCGAAGAGCCGACGAAGCCGGTGAAGGGCGCGAAGGTCACCATTCCCGGCACGAACGTTTCCGCCGTCACGGGTGAAGACGGCTCGTTCACCATTCGCGGCGTCCCGGAAGGCAAGTATGAGGTGAACATCGAGAAAGACGACGACGGCGACGGCGCGAGCGAACTGAAAATCCACCAGAAGGACGTCGAGGTAACCAAAGACAACGGCCGCCACCTCGGCCAGGTGAAACTCAAGCGCGCCGGTTCCGTTTCGGGCAAGGCGCTGATCGACAAGAACCTGGTCGGCAACATCGGCGTCACGGTTTTCGTGCCGGGCACGTCGTTCCTCGCCATCACGGACGACTCCGGGGCGTACACCATCTCCTTCCTCGCGGAGGGCGTCTACACCGTCGCCGCCCAGAAGGCCGGCTTCACCACGGCGATGGTCGAGAAGGTCACGGTCGAGGCCGGCAAAGACACGCCGGGCGTCGACCTCGCCCTCACCAGGGAAACCGGCACGCCGCGTGGCGGCGTCTCGGGAACGGTGAAGCGCGCCGACGCGCCGGACCACTCGAAAATCCAGGTCAAGGTCGCGGGCACCGGCCTGCGCGGCGTCAAACGTCCCATCCGCTCTCCAGCCGCATGAGCGGTCCAAGGTCGATCTGCACGCCTTCAAACAATGATAACACTCTGGACTCTGGAGGATCCGAATGAACACTCACAGGCGGCTCCGCGACCGGATCGTCTTCACGTTCGTTTCGACGGTCTACTTCTCCCTGCTCTCGGCTTCGACTGCCTGCGGAGAAGAGAGGATCCCCATCTGGATCGACTTCGACCCCGCGTTGGGCGCCAAGGGAGGGATTCCGCCCGTCCATGACCCTGATGATGGCTTGGCGTTCCTGTGCCTTGCCCTCCATGAGCGCGTGGAGGTTGTCGGCATCACCGTCGGTTTCGGCAACCTGTCCTATGATAACGTCGACGACGGTTTCGTGCTTGGCTCCGACGTGGCGCCCCGCGGGTTCCCTCGCCCCGTCGATGAAAGTTTGGCGAATGCCCGCATGCTGGCCGGGTGGGTCGGCACGGTCGATGCCGAGCGGGGGCTGGCGCTTCGGAAGATGATAAACACTGGAGCGGATCAAGCCCTGAGCCGGGCTGAGGTCCAGACCCAAGGCGCGATGGCGCTCGCGCGCGCTGTGCAGAGGAGCGCGGCATCCGGGCGCAAGATCCACATCTACGCGCTCGGAACGCTCACGAACGTCGCGGCCGCCATGGACGTCTATGCGCGATTGTTTGGTTCCGCGGAGAAGTTCGTCGAAGACGTCGGGCGAGTGGTGGTGGTCGGGGGGGGCATTGGATTTGGAAACGTCTTTCCGGAGACCATCAAGGAGTATTCGGGGGCCCGAATGGCCGCAGAATACAACATCGCCCGGGATCCGATCGCCGCCAAGCGTATCTTCGATCATTTCCCTAGTCGCTCAGGCCAACTGGTTGTCACCCCATTGAACGTGACTATGCGGGTCGCGTTTACTTCAAATACGCTCGCCCGTCTCGAAGACTACGACAAGTCAGACCGTCCGCTTGCCCGGCTGGTGCTGGGAAAGGACGTCGGTCAAGTCTCTGCCCTTCCTGCTCTCGCGAAAGACTACGATCGCGAGTGGTTCAAAAAGTGGTTGGGCTTCTGGCAGTTGGGGGCCAACCAGTGGGTGCGCAGGTTGAACGGTATGGCGCGATCTCTGAACGACTACGCGCGCGAGCAGAAACTCAATGTTCCACAGGCGCCAGTGTTTGATGAGGACGCTGACGTCAATGGTGCAACTCGGTTGCTTAGCCGGATAGCATTCGATCAGGGTCTCAAGTCAGGCCAAAGTGGCCTTGATGAATGGCAGCCGGAACTGCAGCGTCTCGCAAGCGGCGGCTTCTTCCCTTTTGACACGGTCGGCGTGCTGGTGGCGTTGGACCACGCGCGCTATGGTTGCAAGACAACGTCAGCGCGCCTTGGGGTCGATGGTCAAGATGGCGTGATGCGCGTGTTGACCGGGCCGGGCAACGGGAAGATCAAAGAGTCGCTTTTGATCAAGAGCATTGGAAACCCTGCAAAGGTGGAGCGCGACTTCCTGGATGTAATCGCAAAGCCTGCTGCGGGCACAGCAGCCGGAACCTGGACCCTGGCCACACGCGCCGCGCCTTGGAGCGCTCGCGGGGGCTATATCAGTGCCGTGTTCAATGGCAGGCTCTGGATGATCGGGTCCGGCGGTGGCGAAGGTGACAAGGGCGACGTCTGGTCCTCGCCCGACGGGGTGAACTGGACCCTGGCCACACGCGCCGCGCCTTGGAGCGCTCGCGGGGGCTATATCAGTGCCGTGTTCAATGGCAGGCTCTGG
>JACQVU010000282.1 GCA_016209585.1 Planctomycetota bacterium | reverse complement strand
GCCGGCCCGCGCGCCCCGGCGCCCCGCCTGCCCGCCGGTGGTCGAAGACCGCCGCCCCCGATCCGCCCGCCCGGCCGGCGCTGGCGCGTGACGGTCGGAAACCGGCCGGCTGGTTGGCGCGCGCGTGGGCGCCGGCGCTGGGGCTGGCCCCCCTTGGCGCCTCACCCCCGACGCCCCGGCCGCCGGCGACAACGCGCCGGAAGAGACCCGGCGTATCGCCCCCGCCGACCCGCGTGGCGGCAAGGCCCCCGCGGACGGCCGACGCGCCTGCGATTCGTTCGCGCCGGGCAGCGGGGGCGGCGCGGGCGCCGCGGCGGACGAGCGGTTGACGCGGTTCTGGGTTTTGAGCAGGCGCGGCAGATCGGCCGGGCTGAGAAAACCGAGCGCCACGCAGGCGTCGCCCAGGCGCACCGCTTTGCGCCCGTCGCGCCAGGCCGCGGCCTGGTGGTCGAGCGCGGCGGCCACCTGGTCTTCCGTGAGCAAGCCGTTGGCCACGGCCAGCGTGCCCAGCCGTTTCCCCTCCTGCCGGCCGTCGACGTAGGCCTGCATCTCCAGCAGGCGCGCGGCCCGTTCCGGCGTGACGTATCCGAGGGAGACGAGGACATCGCCGAGCGGCGAGAGATCGCCGTCGGCCAGTTGTTCGGCGAGGGCGTGCTCCAGTTGATCGCGCGTGATCCAGCCGTTGTCAACGGCCAGCCGCCCCAGCATTTTGTCGGAAGCGGAAGGCATGCCCCTGAGTCCGGAACGAGATGGCGGACGCCCCGCCGCGATCTTCTACGCCGCCGCCCAACGACCGGAGAGTGTACCAAACGCACGGGAGACTTTTCTGGAAAATTGTCCGCCGTAAAGCCCCCTGGAAGTTCACGCAGGTTTGGCATATGATAGGGTGACGATCTGAGCGGGAGAACCGGTCATGACCAAGGCGCTGGAAGAGGCCTTCCGAGAGGCATCCAAGCTTTCTGACGCGGAGCAGGACGCGCTGGCGAAGGCAATCCGGGCTGAAATCAGCGCCGAGGGGGAGTGGGACAGTGCGTTCGCCGGTTCTCACGACGTACTCGATCGTCTCGCGAATGAGGCCCTTGCAGATCACCGCGCCGGCCGCACCACGCCGCTTGATCCTGAGAAGATATGATTTCTCACGCGAACGAGCGCTTTTGGGCGGCTCTCCGAGATATCCCAAAGCGCGTTCAGCGGAGTGCCCGACAAGCATACCGCCTCTTCCAACGGGATCCTTTCCATCCCAGCCTCCAGTTCAAGCAAGTACATCCGACGCGGCCAATCTTCTCGGCACGCATCGGTCTTGGGTACCGGGCCGTCGCCCTTCGTGACGGCGAAGATGTTCTTTGGTTCTAGGTTGGTTCTCACGCTGAGTATGACCGATTGGTGTCCAAGTTGCGCCGCAGCTGACAGGGCGATTCACCTGCGATCATCCGCGCCACTCCACGCCATGTTCAAGGCCCGCCCCGGCCGGTGGCCGTAGGACGTGCCGTGCGCGCCGATCCGGTGTTTCGCCGGCGGTGGCGGGACGCTTTCTGCGGCCCGTCAACTGCACGAGTGCAGGAAAGAGAGGGGCGCCTTCTCCTGCGTCCAGCGTTCCAGGGCGGTTTTCTTCTGGCCGCCGTCGCGGAGGATGCGGAAGAGGTAGTCGAAGACCGCGAGATAGGTCTTGCACTTGTTGTTCCAGGCCATGCGGCCCACGGGGTTGCCCTGGGTGGCGTAGTTGTGGACGGGGCAGGCGCCGCAGTAGGGGCGGTAGGCGCAGTCGGCGCAGAGCGGGGTGGCGTCCTGGCAACTGGCGGAGAGCATGGCGCGCACCGTCTCGCCGCCCACGAAGTCTTCGAGCGCGCCCTCGCCGATGCGGCCGATCTCGAAGGTGGGGTCGCCCATGTGGTCGAGCATGCGCCCTTCGTCGCAGGTGAAGACGCGGCCGTCGTAGTTGTAGGTGATCTGCCCCACGCCCGCGCCGCACGGGCTGCGGATGTCCATGAAGTTCGGGTCCGAGCCGGTGAGGATTTTCTTGAGCAGGATCGAAGAGAAGGTCTCGGAAATTTCGACGCCCTTCTCGTTCAGCGAGAGGATGTGCTCGACCACCTTGAAATAGAAGTCCAGGTACTCGTCGGTGGTGTAGCCGATCTGCCGCCAGGTGCGAACCGCCATGCCGAAGGGGTCCAGCGGGCGCAGGTGCAGCGTTTTGATCCCGAGGGAGACGTACTCGTCGACGATCTCCTTCCAATAGGGGAAGGCGTGGCGCGTGGTGGTGAAGATGGCGCCCACGTTGTAGATCGCCGGGTCCAGGCCGCGCTCCTTGAACCGCGCCTGGATCTTCCGCACCTTCTCCACCGTCTCGCGGTGGCTCGACCCCTTCTGCCAGAGCCGGTTCTTGTCGTGCACCGCGGCCGGCCCGTCGAGCGACGTGCAGATCTGCACCCGCTTCTCCAGGAGGTAGTCCAGCGTGGCGTCGTCCAAGAGCGAGAGGTTCGACACCAGGCTGAACATCACCGTCTTGCCGGCCGAGCGGTTCTTCTCGATGGCCCGCTCGATCACCAGCCGCATGCCCGCGAAGTTCACCAGCGGCTCGCCGCCCTGGAACTCAATGGTGATGTCGGGGGCGGAGGAACGGAAGATCTGGTCGACCACCTGCCGGGCGACGTTCTCCGTCATGTCGAAGCCCTGGCGATCCATGTTCACGCGCGAGGCATGACAATAGGTGCAATCGTAGTTGCAGCGCAGCGTGATCACCAGGATGTGCAGGCTGGTGCCCTTCATCACGAAGTGGTTCTTCCCCGCGACGCGGCTCACTTGCTCGTGAGCGCGGCCCGGATCGTGAAAGAACCCCTTCTCCGTCAGCGTCTCGCGCAGCGGGTTGCCGGCCTCCAGCGTGCCCCCCAACACCTTGTTGAACTCGTCGGGCGTCAGGAAATGGTGGTGCGCCAGGTCGTTGGAGATGACGTAGCCCTCGTCCAGTTCCCGGAAGCGCAGGAAGTTCACGTCGCGCGGCGGGTCCACGCGCGCGTCAAACCGGGGCAGCAGGATGGGCGTCGCCATGAATTTTCTCCAGCGCCGCTTCCAGCGCGTAGTTCGCGAACTCTCCGGCCAGGTCCGACCTTTCGCCGGCCTCGGCCCCCTCCACCGGCGTGAGCCGCACCCGGCAGCCGCCGGGCGCGTCTTCGATCGCCGCCGCCGCCACGCCGGCGAACGCCTCCGCGGCCTCGTCGAGGGCGGCGCGGGGATAGAACTTCGATGAGAAAAAGGCCGTGACCGCGTCAGCCATGGCTCTCCTCCGGATTGCCCGCCGCCGGCGGCGGATCCCACGGCTTCGCCACGCCAAGCGGATCGTCGATCCACGACATCGCCGCGCCGGTCGCGCCGGCCGCCGCGCCGGCCGGGTTGGTGGGCGGGCGCGGCGTCACGGGGTAGAGCGCGCGGGCGAAGAGCGCCTCGCGCCGCTCCCGGGTGGTGGCGCGCAGGCGGTCACGCAACGTCTGTTTCACCAGCGCCGCGTCAAACATGGCCGCCAGGTCCGCCGGTTCGCCGTGGTGGCTGGCGCTGTCGGCGTCGGCGCCCTCTTTCGCGCCGGTGGCGCGTCGCGGGATGAGCGTGACGTGGAACGGCCCGTCGCGCGATTCTCCCTCGACGAACACGTGGGCCTCATAGGAACAGGCCGAGGCCGCGCCCAGCACGGCCCCGCGGGTGGCGGCGTCCGGCGCGACGACGGCCGAGACCGTGTCGCCGTGGTCAGCCACCTGGGTGAGCATCGTGAACTCTCGCGCCGCGGGCATGGGATGACACTTTGCCGGGTTCAACGGCTCCCCGCCGACGGCAGCGGAACGGGGCCGGGGCCGACGCCGGGGCCAACGGCGACCACCGTGGCCGCGGGGGCGGGGGCGGGGGCGGCGTCGTTCAACTCGGTTTTCGCTTCCGCCTTCTCCCGCGGATGCTCCGCGTCGCTGGGCGGGTGGTCGCCGGCGGCG
>JACQVU010000291.1 GCA_016209585.1 Planctomycetota bacterium | reverse complement strand
CTCCGCCGCGCTCAATCCCGGCAACGGCCGCGACGCGCCGGGGCGGCCGGAAGCGCCGGGCAATTCGCCGCAGTATCCGAACAGTCCGGGCAACAGCGGCAACGCGCCGGGGCAGACGGGCACGGCTGGCCGGCCGGACAATCTGCCCCCCGACGGCGGCGCCGCGCCCGGACAGGGTGAAGGCGGCACGGCGGTCGACTCGCCGGGATCGGGGGTAGGAGCGGCACGGTCGTTCCATTGGGAGGTTGAATCGCTTTCGAACGATCCCGTGCCGACTTTCAATAGTACGGCCAAGAAGACGCAGATTTCCCGCGCTTTGCCGGGCACATTCCGGTTCACGGGCGTGCTGGAAGACACCTTCGGCCCCTCTTCCCGCCGCGAGGAGCACCGCGCCAGCGTGGAGGTGCGGATTTACAAACCGGAATGGAAGTCGAGCAGCAATGTGATCGTGGAGGGGCTTCGGGAAATCTATTGCATCGCGCCCGCGAGCGAAGACACGCCGCATTATCTGTATCTCGAACTAAAAGGCCGTGCCGCCGGCCACCGGTTCGAGGCGCAATGGACGATGGGCCGCATCACTTGGCGGCGAAACGCCCGGCCGACCATCGTCGGCTTTACGTTCGAACAGGACGGTTCCGGCATCCCCATTCCTGGCCTTGGCCCGAACGTGACGCTACCGTTCGATCCGCGCACGCCGGGACGGGAGACATTGGCCGTGTTCGACGATGACAAGGAGGCCATTGATCTCCTGCGTGATCCTGAGAAGCGCGATCCGGTGTTGCGCCGCGCGACGACGGTGGCGCAAGTCAGGATTCAGCCCGCGCAGGGCAACCGGGGGATTAACGGCGACATCGTGCCGAGCAACCTGGGTGCCGCGGGCGAGGAACATTACGTCAGTCCGCGCGCGGCCGGTGGTTTTGTGACGCTGGAGGCGACCGTGGAGCCGGCGGGGTTGGCGTTCGAGAGCAATTTCGTATGGGACGGTGGCGATCCTGTTCAAGGGCAACCCATGCAACGGCAGGTTTCACGTGCCGCAGCCGCGCACGTCCCGGTGAGCGTCCGGGAGCAGCCGGGCGGTGACCGTTGCGCCCTCATGAACGTGTGGATCGTGTGGTGCGGGTTCGATCCGAACCAACAGCATCATGACACGTTCGCGCCCGACACGGCTCAAGCGGGCAATCCACTCCAAACATATGTCCGGCCGGCCACCCATTGCTACCGCTTCATCGCGCAGATTGCGCCGGCAGAAATCATCACTGGCGCCGACCGGCCGGCGTTGGACGGCCAGAGCACACAAAGGCTGCCACAGAACGAAGGTAACGCCGCTGGCGTGGAACACCGCTGGGACGTTTCACGTCGGCGCCGTATTCGCGTCGTGGCGAGCGCGAACCACGGATTCACGGATGCCGATCTCAACTGGCCGCAGTTCGGGGACCTTCCGACAGGGATGAGCATCGCCACTGATCCGATGGAGGATTATCCAGCGACTCCGTTGCATGGAAACGATGATGCGGGTGCGAATGACGAAGACAATGACCCGTACTCCGCCAATCACGCGCTTCCGAATTGCGACGACACTCCGCCAGTTGCCGGCGACCCGGGTTCGGTTTTCCCCGCAGTCGGTGAGGTCGGTTCGTTCGACCGCCCGTCGAGTCCCTGGGTCCGTCAGGCAGCGGGCAATGCGGGGGACACGATCGTGTTTCGCACCCATTTCCAGGAGTTCGTGCGCCTTCAAATCGGCGATACCGCCAATGGCAACAACTGGTACGTGGTTTCCGATCCCTTTCTCTGGAAAGTCGAAACCCGGTTCATTCGCAGGGACCACGGTGTGGAAGACAATCAAAGCAGCACGGCGCTGGACAACGACAACTTTTGATTGTCGGGGAGTTTCTCAAATGCGGTGGGGTGCCCAACAAAGTGTCCAACGCATCGCGCCCGGCGCGGTTGTATTCCTGACGGCGCTGTTCTTTTCACCTCCCGCGCCGGGCGAGGAGAAGGAGCCGTTCACGGTCACGCTCACGCGGAAAGAGGATGAACGTGTCGCGTCTTTTCAGCGCAAACTGCTCTCCCGGTGCCTCTCCGAAGTGGACGACGAATCTCAGCGCGAGGTCGTGCTGAAACTCGTCGAACGCATCACCCGGCCTTGGGAGACACCCGAGGTCATTTACCTTCCAACCGACCCGGAAGAAGAAAAACAGCGCAAGGGGCTTGCGGGTGCCTTGGCCTGGAAGGAATGGGACAACTCGGTGGCCAAGGTGGTCAGGCTGGGCAACGTTGATCTCCTGGCTTGGCTCGCCACAACTTATCGCACGGCGCGGACCGGATCAAGGCCGTTGGCGTATTGGGAGTGCTCCGATCCGCGCCCCACGTACGCCGTGCGCAGTTTCGCGTATGCAGCGCTCGCTCTCTCCCCTGAGAAATACGCGGAGTTTCCCGGGGGTCCCCAGTACCAGATGGATGTTCCGGCGCGAGAGTCGATAAAGTATTTCTGTCTAGGTCTCGACATTCAGCCGCCTCGGATGACCTTCAAACATGGGGCCGAACGTGAGGACGTGCGCTCGTGGTTGCTGAAGGTGTGCGAATCTCAAATCGCGCGGCAAGACCTGTCCGAGGCCGACGTGGCCGGGTGGAAACGTCTGAAGGCTGACGTCCAGGCGTTCCCGGAAGTGATCGACCATCGAACTGGAACGGCGATCCGGGATCCGCTGACTCCCGATTCCAATCCGGGCAAAGCGGTGAGTCCACAAGACTCCCGCGTGTCTGGCGCTCCCGCCGCGGGAATGCACGGCGAAGAGATCGCATTGGGCCCGGATGACGCGAAAACCACCGGACCCTTGGTGGGATCGCGATCTCCTGGCTCCGCGGACGCCGCCGCACCTATCGCACCCGACGCCGCGCCGCCCGCGATCCCCGAGCACCCCGACGGACAACGCGCGCGCCCGCCACCCGCGACCGGCCCGCCCGGTGAGACGCTCGCGCTTTTCGCCGGCGGCATCTTGCTGGCGACGGTGCTGGTGTTTATCATCTGGCTCGCGCGGCGGGGGGGCGGCGGGCACGCGGGGGGATCGACGCCGCCGCCGGCGACACCGACACCAACATCGCCCCCGCCCCCGGGCACGCCCGCGCCGCCAACCCGGTCCGGGTGACGGCTGACGATGGGTACGACCACGCGGACTCCAGCGAACCTTTTCCGGGTAACCTTTTACTCGCTCACCGGGCTATAACAGGGTTTCCGCCCAAGCGAGGGGGTGAACGGTTACCCCTGTTTCTGGACGACGTGGCGGCGGAAGGGGAAACACCACCAGTCGAGGCGGATCGTCGCCGGGTGCGCGTTTCCTGACGTTCCGTGAAGCCGCCCCCGAGCCAACCGACACCATTGGCTCTCCATGGGACTCTCGTACGCCCGTGTTCTTCAACAAGCGCCGCGCGCGGCGTTGCCCGCGCTCGTCACCTTCACCGCCGCCCTGGCGGTCTATTTCCGTACCCTGTATCCCACCGTCGGGCCGGGCGACTCCGGGGAATTGGCGCTGGCGGCCGCCACCCTGGGCGTCCCGCACCCGCCGGGGTATCCGTTGTACGTGCTGGTCGGCCGGGCGTTCGAGTCTCTGCCCTTCGGCGATCCCGCCGCCCGCGCCAACGTGATGTCGGCCTGCTTCGGCGCGCTGGCGGCGGCGACGCTTTGCCTCGGCGTGCGACGCGCCGGGCTCTGCTTCCCGCCGGGGGTACAGGGGCCGGCCGGCCGGCTGACCGTGTGGCGGACCGTGGGGGAGGAGATTCCCGGCGTCGCGGCCGGGCTGCTGTTCGCCTACTCTCTCGCCGCGTGGAGGGTGAGCATCCGGGCCGAGGTGTTCGCGCCCTTCGCTTTCGTCTGCGCCCTGCTGCTGCTTGGGGCCGTGTCGTGGTTCCTTCCCGGCGGCCAGGAGCCGGGCGGCGAACGCGCCGCCGGCGAGCGCGGCGCGGCCGGGGAAACTCCGCGGCCGGTCGCCCGGCGTTGGGGGCGCTGGTGGCTTCTCGCGGGGGTGGGCATCGTCTGTCACCAGAGCATGCTGTTCTTCGCGGCGCCGCTGGGCGTCGCCATCGGGTCGGTATTACCGAGGGACTTCTCGCTGGTGCGCCGGGTCGCGTGGGCGGCGGCCGGTCTGGCGGCCGGGCTTTTGCCCTACCTGCTGCTGATCCCGCTCTCCCTGCGCGATCCCGGCCTGGATTGGGGCGATCCCGAAACCGTGGAACGGCTGCTCGCGGTGGTGACGCGCCGCGAGTTCGGCGCGACCACGCTCACGGCCGACGCCGCCTCGTCGTACGACGCCGCGGCGCTCTCCCGACAGGCCGAGGCGCTCGGCGTCGGCCTCACGCGCCACCTCTCGTGGGCCGGGCTGGGCGGGGCCATGCTGTGTGGCATATTCCTCTGTCGGCGCAGCGGCCGGCTCTG
>JACQVU010000021.1 GCA_016209585.1 Planctomycetota bacterium | reverse complement strand
GTGGTCCACAATTCCCGTGGTGAAACCTGACGGAACGCTGGTCTGGCAGGACTTGTCCCGCCCGAATGGCCCCATCCGGCTCTGCGCGCCGCACTTGCTCGCCGTGCGCCAGAGCCAGGGCAAGTAGAGAGCAACACAACGATGAACACCAATGGTCTTTGGGCTGTCGTCGCCGTTTGCTTGCTTTCCCTCGGCGTGTTGTCAGAAATCAGCGTCGCCCAATCAACTGATTCTGCCCCTCCAGATAACAACGCTGCGGATCCTCCGATTAGCGTTATGCCACTTATCGGAGTGAGCATTGGTTATCTCAATACTGCTCCTTTCCTGTATGGAGAGCCGGTAATACTCGTCGTTCGGGCGCACAACTACGGCTCTCAAGACATCGAGGGGTTCATGTCTCTCGAAGGTGGGTGGGCCAACAAACAGTTTTTAGATTTCCGCATCACAAGCGACAAGAACAAGTCGTTCATGTACGCGCCTGGAAGCTCGAATTGGGACCGGCGTGGAGAGGGCGGAGAGTTGATAGTTCTGCCTGCAGGCGGTGAGGTGTTGGGGGAATTCAACATCAGTGTGTATTCCTCTGACTTTACGCCAGGGAGGTACACGATTTCAGCGGAATATCGCAATTGCGGTTTCGAGAAACTGGGAGGCAAGTCGTTCAAGGAGGCGGGGTATCCCGACAGGTTCCCCTCTCTCAACGAGGTTCAAATTGAAGTGGTGCTCCCCTACGGCGACGAGTTCGACGCACTGGTCACGCTCGGCGACGGCAAGCCCGTGTGGCCACTCATCGATGACGGATCTGTAAGCGCGCGACAATTGGCGAATATCAATACCCTGGTGGGCACGTTCCCCCGTTCCAGGTATACCCCGTATGCGGCCTACTACGCCGGAAGTTCTCTGTTCAATCAAGGTCTGTATCTCGAAGCCAAGCCGTTACTGGAGAAAGCCGCGTCGCGGTCCACGCCGCTTCAGGACAACGCATTTCTGCTTCTTGCGAGGTCGCATCGGTTGGAGGGCGATCTTCCTGGCGCACGAAAGGTGCTGGAGCACATCCTCTGGAACTTCCCCGGCGGAGCGCAAGCCGCCGCCGCCCGCCGGGAGCTGGAATCCCTGCGGAGCGAAGAGAAACAAGCGAGTCCCCCGGAGGGCGCGGCGACCGTTGCGCCGGATGGCGCCGCCGCCGGCGTACCGAGTTCTTCCGCTGATTCCACGGTTCAACCGGCGCCCAACGAGACCGAAACGCGGCAGGACGCTTCGCGCGAGAATGGTTCGCGGAAAGAGCCGGCAACGGCGCCCGGGAAAACCCTTCGCGGCGATCCCAACCGGCTGGCGATCCCTTCCGCGTCCAACGCTTTTTCGCTCTTCCCCCTCATCACGTCAGCGGTCTCGTTGCTGGCCGGGTATCTCCTCGGCCGATACCGGCGCAATTCTCGGAGGACCGGATAGGGTGAAGCGCGGATCGGACTACAAAAGCATGTGCTCATTCTGCAAATCGATCCCCCCGGGCAGGACGCCGGCAAAGAGGGTGACAAAAAGCCCGACGACCCCGGCCCGCCAGCCTCTCCCCCGGGCGACAGTGGCGACACCCCCGCCCCCGACGCCGGCGGCGGCGACGGCGGTAACAACGGCAACGGCAACGGCGGCAACAGCAACAGCGGGGGCAAGGGCAACGGCGGTTCCCCCGGTGACGGCGACGGGAAGGGGAAGAAATAGCGAGCGGAAGCGTCGCGGTTTCCAACAGCCGGCCTGGTCTTCGGGTCGGGATGGTCGTTCGAGGCGCGCTACCTGACGCCGGGCGATCATAGGGTCAAAGTGCATCTTTCCGACGACGTGGGCGAGGCGGGCGGACAAAAAGGCTGGGCCGAGATCACGGTGCGCGTCGCCGGCTTCCACGACCTGGTGTTCGACCGCGCCGAGGCCTGCGCCAACCAGTTCTTCGTGGGAACGCTCACGTTCGACGCCGAGGTGACCCCCGACATCCTGTCGCACCTCCACGTTGAGGCGGTCTACCTGGACGAAACCGGCGCGGTGGTGGAGGAGCCGATCAGCATCGAGGAAGTGAATCTCGCCGGCGACACCGAGAAGGCCACGCTCTACTTCACCGAGTTCTTCGGCGGCGGCCCGCGGCTCATCCGCGTCCGGTGCGGCGCGGGGGAGATCGAGCGCCCCTTCACCAAGGTGGGCATCGTCTACGGCGAACTGGTCGACGATGACGATCCGAACAGGATGATCACCACCGAAGGCCCGTTCGAAATGACCACTTTCCTCGGCGACAACGACGGCGACGGCGGCAGCGACCCCGCCCACGTCACGCTCACCATCGAGACTGAGCCGTTGGGCCGCGAGGACGAGTTCCTCTTCGCGTTCAAACCTGTCAACGGCGTCATGCCGCCCGACGGCGCGTTTCAGCCGGCTCCGGTGCACGTGACGTTCGCCGAGCTGGGCGAGTTCGAGATCACGCTCAAGTGCGCCAATGATGACCGCATCGGCGCCGGGGTCTTCGAGTTCGGCGGCGGGCCGATCATCACCGTGGCGGACCTGGCGACGCTCACCGTCAGCGACGCGGCCGAGCCGGCCAGTTTCATTGTGGCGCGCCGCGGCCAGCCCTTGCCCGCTCCGCTGGAGGTTCTTCCCGGCTCCCGGCTGGCGCTGGAGGTGCTTACTGACGCGCCCGGACATGAACAGGACGTGCAATTCGAGGTCGTCCCCGCCGGCTCCGCCAACCCCGCGTCGGGCTTTTTCCCCGCGAACGGGCGGACGTTGGTGACGATCGGTTTCGATCCCTTGTACGTGATCGTCGTGTATCATGACAAGAACGCCAACGGCGCGCTCGACGGCAACGACCCATTCATTGTGGCGGCCGTCCTCACCAGCGCGCCGCCCATCGACCATTTGCGCGTCTACCTCGACGGCGACGAAGTGCTTCCCATCGACGAACCGGCGAATGGCCACGTGGGCGACACGCTGGTTGTCACCGGGTGGGGCGCGTGGTCGGGGCTGGATGGTGAACCCTTCACGGGCGATGACGTTATCATGGATCAGGTTCCCATCACGGCTGCGGAGATGAACACCGTGCTGGCTGATTCCCCCAACCCCGGCGGCGGTCCGCCCGTGCTGAGCGCGACGACGTCGGCCTCAACGCGCGCGTTCTCCCAGCGCAGCCCAGCCGCGCAGGGCGGCGGCGGGGCAGCCGGGCAGAATGCCGGCGGGGGCACGAGCAACGCGGCCGGGCAGGGCGCGGGCGGCGTTGGCGGTGGCGGGAGCAACGCCGGCGGCCAGGGTGCGGGTAGAAGTGGCGCGGGCGGAAGCAACGCGGGTGGTCAGGGCGTAGGTGGGAGCGGCGCGGGAAGTGGAGCGGGTGGCGGTGGAGCGGGCAGCGCGGCCGGACAGAACGCTGGCGGGAGCAACG
>JACQVU010000288.1 GCA_016209585.1 Planctomycetota bacterium | reverse complement strand
TCCTGCGCGAGATGGTGTACGAGAAGGTCGAGGAGCCGGCCCGCGCCGGCGACATCGTGTTCGCCACCCTCTTGTTCCCCCGCGCCGGGGCGGAACCCCGCCGTGAAGAGGGGGTGGTGCTGGCGGTCTCTTCGCCCAAGTGGCACGGTGTCGCGCTCGGCGCGGCCCCAACGCCGTCCGCGCCCGACGCGGGGGGCGCGGCGCAGCCCAAGGAGAAGGAAGCGGTGAAACCGGTGGCGGCGAAGCCGGAGGCGGCGCCGGGGAAACCGGATGAGAAACCCAAAGACGAGGCCGCGGCGGCGAAGCCCGCCGAGAAGTTGCCGCTGGAGGGGCTGGCGGCGGGCCAGTTCGTGGAGATGACCGCCACCTTCACCGCCGACCACGAAGACAAGGACCTGGCGGGCAAGAGCGGCTCGTTGCGCGTCAGCGTGGAGGAGGTGCAGCGCCTCTCCAGCGGCGGACTGGGGGGCGCGCTCGCCTGGATGGCCGAGCGCAACCTGGTCATCGGCCTCATCATGGCTGCGTTCTGCATGCTGATGGCGTGGCCCTACGCCAAGTTCGGTCTCTTCCTGCTGGGGGCGGCCGCCGGCGTGATGCTGGCGAACAACCTGATGGGTTCGGCGATGGACGCCAACATGACGCTGATGGGCACCATCATCGGCGGGCTGGGGCTGGGGTTGCTTTCGCTCTGGACGATGTCGATCATCCTGATCCTGGTGACCTCGGTGGCCGGGGCCTCGATGATCACGGTCTCGCTCCTCTTCATGATCACGCGGATGGGGGTCTCGGCGGGCGACGGCCGGGTCTGGAACGCCGACTACCTCCTGAACCAGTGGCAACTCGCCGTGCTGATCTTCTCCGGTCTGCTGGCGCTGGTGGGCCTCTACGTGCAGTTCTTCAAGACCAAGAAGAAACCGAAACCCGCGGTCTGAGCGTCCCATGGCCGGAAAACACCCGTCACGTCTCGGAGCCGGGGGCGGCGACCCCTTCGCCGCGCCACGCCTGCGGCCATCCACGGCGGCCACGCTGGTCACGCTGGCCGTGCTCGGCGTGATCTTCGTCGGTCTGTTCATCGCCTGGGGCATGGCCGTGGCCGAGGACGCCAGGGGCCGCGGGGCTGAGGCCCGGGAACGGGACATCGCCGGCGAGGTGGGCGGCGACGAGGCCCGGGCCGCCGCCGCGCGGGCGCAGGTGGAGCGGGACGGCGCCGGTCCGGCGGGGATGGGCGGCGCCGGCGGCGCGCCGGCGGCAGCCTTGGGGGAGGCCGGCGCGGCGGCCGGCGGGAGCGCCGGCGGCGCGGAGGCGGCTGGTCCCTTCGCGGCGGCCGACGTCTCGCGCCTTTCCGGGTCCGACCTGATCCGCGCCATTCCGCGCCCGAAACTGGAGCGGTTGCTCGACAGCGTTGAACATTCCGACCCGAGCACGCTGGCGGACGCGCTCACCGAGATCGAGGTTCCTTCCGCCCTGAAAGACGAGATCCTGCGCGACCCGCGAGCCTTCGCCGACCGCGTGCGGGGCTTCCTGCAACGGGCCAACAAGACCCTGGCTGACCTCCCGCGCTGACCGCCGGAAAGGAACCCATCCGTGGCCGATCGCAGCGAAGAACGCCCCTCCCGACGCGAACGGCGGGATGACCCGCGCGACGATGATCTCTCCCGCGACGATCGGCGGGAGAGCCGGCGGGCCCGCGCCCGGGCCGCCGCCGGCGACGACGCCGCCGACGCGCGCGACGACCACCCGGCGCGCGACCGTGACGGCGACCTCAGCCGCTCCCGGGGGCTTGACCCCCGTGACGCCGCGCGCGACGCCGCTTCTGACCGCCCCTCCCGCCGCGCCCTGGTCTCGCCGGCGGGAGGGGAGGCGCGCAAGCCGGCCGCCGCGCCGGCGCCGGGGTCGGGGCCGGACGTTCCCCCGCCGCCACCGCGGTCCGCGCCGCGCGGGGCGGTGGTGCTGGGCACGTTTCTGGCCGGCGTGGCGCTGTTCCTGGGAGGCGCGGCATTCGAGCATTTCTTCGGCACCCGCCTCTTTGGCGAAGAGCGCAAACCACCGCTGCCCACCGGGTTCGAGGCCAAGGATCGTATCTCGCAAGCCGTGATTCTCGGGGTGGAAGAGGCGCGCGGCAGCGTGGTCGCGGTCGTCAGCAGCGCGGAATCCGGGGATCGCGGCAAGTCGCAGGTGGACCTCTTCCCCTTCCGCTCGCCCGACCGCGTGGAAGACCCGCGGCGCCACCTCGGCTCCGGCGTGGTCTGGATGGCTGACGGGTCGCAGGCGCTGGTGGCCACCAGCCACCATGCGGTGGCGCGGGGGACCGATCTGAAAGTGATCGGCACGGTGGACGGCCGCCCGCGCGAGTTCCCGGCCGACCTGATGGGCTCCGACGAACTGACCGACCTGGCCCTCCTGCGCGTCTCCGGCGTTCAGGGGGTGCTGCGCCCCGCGACGTGGGGAGACTCCAGCGGGTTGATGGTGGGCGAGGCCGTGCTGGCGCTCTCCAACCCCTTCGGCGTCGCCCCCACGGCCCTCTTCGGCAACGTGGCGGCGCTGGCGCCGCGGGCGTTGCGCACGCCGTTCGCCGAGTTCGCGCAGATCAGCGTTCCCGTGGGCACGGCGGGGAACGGCGGGCCGGTGGTCAACCTGCGGGGCGAAGTTGTGGGCATTGCCACCACGCTTGGCGGCCTGGCGGCCGGCCAGGCGGGGATCTCGTTCGTGATCCCGGCGAACTTCGCGCGCCAAACGCTGGAGACGCTGCGCAAACTCGGCCGCGTGCCGCACGCCTACCTGGGCGTCACGTTCACTCCCGTGGCCGACGAACGGCTCCATGACCTGGGGTTGGAGGGCTTCGCGGCCGCCTACGTGGCCGACGTGGCGCGGCAGTCGCCGGCCAACGAGGGCGGCGTCACCCGCGGCGACATCGTCACCGAGATCGACGGCAAGCGGTTCCGCTCCCTCGAGGAACTGGAGTCGCACCTGCAGGCCGCGGGCCCGCGCCAGGTGATCACGCTGGGCGTCCAGCGCCACCGCGAGCGCCTCTCGTTCTCCGTTACCCTGCGCGACTGGTCGCCGGGCCGCTGACCCGCGGCCCCTTCCTTCATGTCTCAACCATCCGGGGCGTCGCCCCGCCCCTCTCTTCCGCCCGTCATGGGCGCCGGCACGGCGGGCGCGTCGCCGTCCCGCGTGCTGGCGCTGGCGGTGGTCTCCGGCGCCTGTCTCATGGCCGTGGAGATCGCCGGCGGCAAGGTGCTGGCGCCCTTTTACGGCAGCGGGGTCTACGTGTGGGGGTCGATCATCGGGGTCTTCATGGCCGCGATGAGCGTGGGCTACTACGTCGGCGGGCGGTGGGCAGACGCGCGCCCCTCGCTCGGTCTTCTGGCCACGATCATCGCCGCCGCCGGCGCGCTGGTGCTGGTCATGCCGTGGCTCCAGCGGCCGGTGGGGCTGTTCTTTCTTCACGACTGCGACCTGGGCGAGCGCGGCAACCCGCTGGCCTCGTCGCTGGTGCTTTTCGGCCCCCCCACCGCGCTGCTGGGCATGGTGTCGCCGTTCGCCGTGCGCCTCCTTTCGACCGAGGGCGCCGGCGCCGGCGCCGGCGCCGGAAAAATCTCCGGCCGGGTCTTCTCGCTCTCGACCGTGGGCAGCATCGTGGGGGTGCTGGTCACCACGTTCATCGCCATCCCGGAACTGCCGGTCTCCACCATCTTGCGGGTGATCGGCGGCGTGTTGCTGGCCGCCCCGGTGCTGGCGACGCTGGGCGCGGGATTCTTCGGCCCCGCCCGCGGCTCCGGCGCGGCCGCGGCTGCGCTGCTCATCGTCTGGGGTTTCAACTACGATCCCCCGAGGACCTGCAATCTGGACTTTGAAAACGCAATCGTGCGCGCCGACCCCAACGCCACCGAGGCCGACGAATGGAAAGAGGTGGCCGAGTTCCCCTCCGCCTACTCCAACGTCTTCGTCGTGGAGAAGCGGTTCGACGGTCGCCTGAACCGCTTCCTCCAGTTCGACGTCTACCGCGAGAGCGGCATCGACGCCGAGGAAGCGCCCTACCCGCGTTCCAGCCGCGCGGCCTACACCGATCTCTTCCACGTGGCCTTCGCGTTCATGCCCGTGCCGGCCGCCGGCTCCGCGCTTTTCATCGGGGGCGGCGGGGGCGTGGGGCCGCGCGCCTTCCGGCGGCTCTACCCGCGCATGGAGATCACGGTGGTGGACATCGATCCCGCCGTGAAGGAGGCGGCGGAGCGGTATTTCTACTACCGCGACGACGAACAGATGACCTGGCGGGTGGAAGACGGCCGCGCCTTCATGCTGCGCCGGCCCGGTCGCAAGTGGTCCGTGATCATCCTCGACGCCTACACCGCCGGCGGCCGGCTTCCGGGCCACCTGATGACGGTGGAGTTCCTGACGCTGGTGAAGGAGCGCCTGGAATCGGGCGGCGTGGTGGTGTCGAACATCATCTCGGCGGTGACCGGCGCCAAAGCGCAGGTCCACCGGGCCGAACGAAAGACGTTCGAGCAGGTCTTCGGCCCGGAGAGCGTCTACTCCCTCCCTCGCGGCTGGGAGGCGGCCCTGGCACAGAACGATCCCCAGCGGCGCGCGGCCGCGGCGGCCGGGATCCAGAACCTGCTGCTCATCGCCACCACGGGCGATCCGCCGCGCCAGACGGCTGAAAGCCTGGCGCGCCGTTTCGAGGAGCAGTTCACCCGGGTCGGCAAACTCACGTCGGGGTACAGCCGCTGGTGGCATCAGGAACTTTCCAGCGCGGCGCCCAATCCCCGGAACGACGACGCCCTCGTCGCGGCCGCGGGTATTGACGCCCCCCAGTGGTACCGCTGGGAATCGCTCGGCCCAGCCGGCGAACGGTGGGAGGGGTACACCCTGGTCCCGGAACTCTCGGCGGCCCGCACCTACTTGAGCGGGCTGTATGAAGAACCGGTGGACCTCTCCGGCAGCCCCGTGCTGACCGACGACTACTGCCCGGTGGACGCGATGTCGACCGACGTCGCGGCCAACTGGTCCATCACGCCCGCCCGAAAATGACTCCCGCGCGGCCGGCAGCCGTTCACCGGCCCCGTCGCGTCGCGGGCCGCGCGCGGCTTCCGGGCGCGGCCCTGGTGGCCTTGGCGGTGGCCGTGGCATGCGCCGGGTGCGACCGCGCGCCGGCGCGCGCGCCCCAAACAGGCGGCTCGCTCCCGCCCCCGCCGCCGCCGGCGGAGCGTTTTGACGCCGCGCGGGCCTTCTCCCTGCTCCAGCAACAAGTGGCGTTCGGCCCGCGCTGCAACGGGTGCGACGGCCACCGCCGCGCGCTCGACTGGCTGGAGGAGAGTCTGC
The DNA here is from genome assembly GCA_016209585.1 of Planctomycetota bacterium. Lineage (GTDB taxonomy): Bacteria > Planctomycetota > UBA8742 > JACQVU01 > JACQVU01 > JACQVU01. Next base: position 2,941 of record JACQVU010000288.1, on the reverse strand, counting down.
GCGCGCTCGGGGCCGAGACGCGGCGGCAGACCTTCACCCGCGCGCTGGAAAACTGGGAAGGGCCGCGCACGTTCACCAACCTGGTCGCGCGGTTCCATCCGGCCCGCCGCCCGCGGGCGCTGCTGGGCACGCATTTTGACACGCGGGCGCGCGCCGATTCGCCTGAAGAAGCCGCCGAGAACCGCGACCGCCCCATCGACGGCGCCAACGACGGCGCCTCGGGCGTCGCCGTCCTGCTGGAGGCCGCGCGGATCATCGCCGCTTCGCCCCCGCCGGTGGGCGTGGACATCGTGCTGTTCGACGGCGAAGACTTCGGCCGGCCGTCGGAGATTCAGACCAACTACTTCCTCGGCTCGCGGGAGTATGGCGCCTCGCTGGCCGGCGCGCCACGGGAAGACCTGCCGCGCTTCGCGCTGGTGCTCGACATGGTGGGCGATAGCCGTCTGCGCGTCCCGCCGCGACGTGTCGCGCCCGGCCCGCTTCCGGAAGACTCCGTGCTGGCGAGATCCCAGGCGCTGGACGACGCGCTGCACCACGCGGCCGCGCGCGTCGCCCCGGCCTGTTTCGGCGGCGAACCGGCGGGCGAGATCCTGGACGACCACCAGGCGCTGCGCGCCGCCGGGGTTCCAGCCATCGTGATCATCGACTGGCCGAAGCCCACCTGGCACACGCTGCGCGACACGGTCGAGAACTGCTCGGCGGCCTCGCTGGGCGGCGTCGGCCGCGCCGTGCTGGAGATGGTCTACCACCCGCCCGATCGGTTGACGCGGATCGACGGCCAGTGAGCGGGCGGCGCGGTTCACGGTTCACCGTTCGTCCTCACCCATGCGCGCGAATGACACGTTTTCGCGTCCGATTCGCGGCGAACACTCCCGCAACTCCAGACGCTGCAAGGAGATGAAAAATCCGGAATTTTTCGCCAAAGTCGCGGAATCCGGGGGAGACGGCACGTGAACGGCTACTGGCATTCTACGCCCCCCACCACCCGACACGGGGAACGCCAACAGCACGACCACAACCCCGCGCCCGCCCATGGCGCAGCCTCCTGTCCCTTGCGCTCCATGCCCTCGCTCTACCGCGCGCCAGACCTCTACGCCGCGGCCTTCTCGTGGGACCCGGCGCGTGAAGCGGCGTTCTACCACAGCCTCCTCCCGCCCGGCCCAATCCTTGACGTCGGCTGCGGCGCCGGCCGCCTGCTGGCCGCGCTGGGCGCCTTGGGGCGCGAGGTGGAAGGGATCGATTCCAGCGCGCCGATGGTGGCCGCCGCCGCGAAACCGGGTCTGCGGGCACGGGTGGCGGACATGCGGGCGTTCCGCGCCGAGCGGGCGTTCGCGGGGGCGTTCTGCCATCTTTCCACGTTCCGTTACCTCCTCACCGACGCGGACGTCGCCGCTCATTTCGACGCCATGGCGCGCGCGATGCCCGGCGCTTCGGCGCTCTACGCTATTGACCTGGACCTCATCGGCCCGGATTTCGACCCCCTCCATCCCGGCCAGACCTGGAACACCGACGGCGTCACGACCACCTGGCGGGTGCTGGGCGCGCCGGAGCGATCCCTCATCCGCGAGGAGGCGCTGTTTTGTTCCGCGGACAGGGTCGAGCGCCGCTTCGTCGAAACGCTGCGCGCCTGGACGCTGGCCGAGTTCACGGCGGCCGTCGACGGCCACGGGGCGTTCCGCGTGGAACGCTGGTTCTCCGCGCCGTTCGAGGTCCGCGCGCCCTTCCTGCCCGCGCCCTGGACGCCCCGCCCGCTCACCACCCGCGCCGTGGCCGTGCTGACGAGGCGCTGACATTGGCGCCGGCTCTTACTTCTTCTTCGAGCGCGTCCCGTCCGGCTGGTCGGCGGCGATCTCGGCGAGCGACTTTTTCACGCGCTCGCGCACCGCCGGGTCGGGATCGTCCTTGAGAGCGGCCAGCGTCGCGTCGTCTTTCAGGTAGTGGAAGACCCAGACGGCGGCCAGGCGAACCTCGGCCGACTCGTCGTGGAGCGCGGCCGAAAGGGGGGCGCCGAAGACCTTCATCAGGCGGGCGTCGCCCTTGCCCGGCTCCGCGGCGCTCATGGCGCGGGGAACGGCGGCGCGGGCGGCGACCGAGGCGCCGGGCCGGGTGAGTTTGCCCACGGCGTCGGCGATGATGGGGTCCAGCACCGCGATCATCTCTTTGTCGTACCCCTGGGCGTCGTCGGCCACGGCGCGCGACTGTTCGACCATCACGCGCAGCGGCGCCTTCATTTTGTCGAGGATCGCGGGGTCACCCGCGGCCACCGCGCCGCCCACTTCCGACCTCACCAGCGCCAGCAGGTCGGCGGCGAAGGGGGTGTCGCGCCGGCCGTCGTCAGCCACCGCGCGCACCAGGTGATAGGCCACGGTTTCGAACCAGGCCGGGTCGCGGATGAACTTCGTCGTCAGCGCCCGCAGCGTCTCCATGGCGAGGCGCGCGGTCTCCGCGTCCTCGTCGGACAAAAGGTAGGTGAGCCGCTGGTAGGCGTACACCAGGTCGCGTTCCTTCATCGCCACCGCCGCGGCGCGCCGCACGCCGGGGTCCAAGTCTTTCAGCGCGTCCACCACGGCGTGGCGGTGGACGTTTTTCAGGTCGTGCTCGGCCAGGTATCGCACGGCGCGGGCGCGGGCCGCCGGGTCGGGGTCCAGGAAAGAGGCGTCGCGCGCCTTCTCCAGCGCGGCCGCCTCCTCCGTGCCGGCGTCGGCCGCGCCGGCCGGCCCAGCCGGAGACGCGGTGGCAGGCGCCCCAGCCTCTGGCGCTGGGGCGACGGGGGCCGGCGCGGCGGGGTCGCGACCACCGGCGGCGTCGGGCCGGGTGTCGGGCGCGCAGGCCACGACCAGGAACGCCAGCGACAGCGCCGGCACGGCGCGCAGGGTGGAGGAGAAGTGCGGCATGGCGGCTCGTTTCCGGTCAGGGGAAGTGGGGCGAGGGGCGAGGGGCG
>JACQVU010000279.1 GCA_016209585.1 Planctomycetota bacterium | reverse complement strand
CACGTGCAGCGTGCCCGAGGGGTAGGGGAACATCATCAGGCAGTAATACTTGGGCCGCGCGTCATGGGTGGCGCACTTGAACACCAGGGCGTCGGCCCAGGCCTTCTGCCAGCGCAACTCGATCTCGTCGTGGCGGTACTCCGGAACACCCACCGCTGCCCCCTTCTTCCCCGGAACCCTCCAGCGGATTCCCGCGACCGGCCGATCAGAACTCCTCCCCCGCGCCGCCCGCGGCGGGCGCCGGCGTCGCCGGCGTCGCCGGCGCGGCCGCGGCCTTTTCCGCGCGCACCCACGCCTCGTTGAACGTCAGGTGGCCGATGAAACGCCGGTTGTCGGTGTAGGTCACCTGGATCAGCCCGTCGCGCGTCTGGATCGCCGAGGGGTAGTGGAACCCGCCCGGCCCCGACTTCAGGTCCCGCTTCACCTTCCACGTGCGCCCCTCGTCGTCCGACAGCGCCGCCGTCAGCGGCGTGCGGTCGCTCGGGTTGTCGTTGAACACGAGAAGCGCCGCCCCCGACGCCAGCCGCACCATCTCGGCCGCGGCGCCGGGGTTGGGCATGGCGGAGAGTTCCGGCCGGCTCCACGACAGCCCGCCGTCGGCGGAGGTCATCTCCCACAACCGCTTCTCCTTGCCGCACCGCATCATGGCGTACAGCGAGCCGTCGCGCCGCTCGATCACCGTCGGCTGCAACATCGCGTCGCCCAAGTCGCGCCTCACCGACGCCCCCTTCGTCCAGGTCTTCCCCTGGTCGTCGGAGTAAAAGAAGATCGCCGACTGGTCGAGCAACTCGTTGTAACAAGGCAGCAGCCACCGGCCGGAGGAGAGAACCACGGGGTGGTTCTTGTAGTTGATCCCCCAGCGCGGGTGCATGGTCTGCTGCTCCGACCAGGTCCGCCCCTCGTCGGCCGAGGTGCGGTAGTGCAGCGTGCAACTCGACCACCCGCCGCCGTGCATGATCTCGTAGAAAAACCAGACGACGCCGGTCGGGTCCGTCCAGAGCACCGGGTTGCCTTCCGACTTGTTCGGCTCGTCCTGCCAGACCGTCACCGGCTCCCAGCGATCCGCCCCCTTCGGCAGCCGACTGCCGATCACCGCCACGTCCTTCCCCTTCTCGGCTGAGCCGGAATACCAGCAGCAGAGCAGATCGCCGCTCTTGGTCTGTGTCACCGCGCTGCAATGCGATGACGGAAAGCGCTTCGTCGGCTCGTGGATGGCCCGCGCCTGATAGACCGGCGCCCCGCGCCCCTCGCCCGGCGGCCCCGATTCCCCCGCCGCCGCCAGCGGCGCGACCAGCAGCCCAGCCATGCCTGCGATGAGACGAAGAGTGGCACCCATGAAATCCTCCCTCTCTCTGCGACCCGCGACCCGCGACCCGCGGCCCGCGCCTTGCGCCGCCGCAAGCCGGGCCGCCACAAGGGCCGCCCCTACGCGCGGTGGCCTTGCCCTGCCCCAGTTGCCCACTGCCGGTCGCTCACGCTCCCGGTTCCTGTTCCGCCTTCCCGCCTTCTACCTTCCGCCTTCTGCCTTCCGCCTTTCCGCCTTCTGCCTTCCCGCCTTCCGCCTTCCCTCCCCTCACTTCTTCGGCGGTTCGCGGTCCTCGGTGTTGTAGACCCAGCCGTCGAGCGTGCGTTCCCAGGCCACCAGTTCCTCGGTCTTGAACCAGAGCGCCACCTCCCGCGCGCCGCTCTCCACCGAGTCTGAGCCGTGCGTCAGGTTCAGCCCGCGCGAGGTGGAGAAGTCGCCCCGAATAGTGCCTGGCTCCGCCGCCGTGCCGAACGTGGCGCCCAGCATCTTGCGCACCACGGCCACCACGCCCGGCCCCTCGAACGCCATGGCCACCACCGGCGCGCTGGTGATGAACTTGATGAGGCCGGGGTAGAAAGGCTTCCCGGCCAGGTCTTTGTAGTGCGTTTCCGCCAGCGCCCGCGAGACGGCCATGAGTTTGAGGCCGATGAGCCGCAGCCCCTTCTCCTCGAACCGGGCGATGATGCGGCCGACCAGCGCCCGCTGGACGCCGTCGGGTTTGACGAGCACGAGAGTCCGTTCCATGAGAAAAGACCTTTGCCTCACTCCCGCCGCCGGGAACCGCCGACGTCCCGCGCCGCTCGCGCGGCCCGCCGCCGCGCGGTTCGGCCCGCCGCGCCGTCCAGCCCGCCGCGGTCCAGCCCGTGGCGACGGGGCGCATAATAGACGCCCTGCGCCCGCCAGTTTCAACACCTCTCTCCGGTTGAAGTCGCCGGAGGACGAGAGATGAAGGAGGGGCAAATCTCCGGATGAAGGTCAAGGCACGAAACGACGTCCTTTCCAGATCATCTTCGTTTGGGAATCTGCGTTGCTCTGCGTCAGCTGCGGATGTTCGCCTGCGGCTGCCAGGCGGGTGAACGGTTACGGCGACAAAGACGCGCGGCCTCGTCGCTCACCTCTCTGCGTTCTCCGCGTTCTCCGCGTTCTCTGCGGTGAGAAACGGCGCTGGGGGTTCGCGGCGGGAGTCTTCTTTCGCGCGTCACTCCCCCAGCAGCACGGCGAACTTCGTGCCGCCGGTCGGCTCGCCGAATCGAATGCCGCCGGTGGCGGTGGCTGGGTCGCGCTCGACCACGGCGACGTCGATCTTCCCGTCGCCGTTGAAGTCGTCGGAGCAGATGAAGCCGGGATGGAAGCCCACGTCGTGGTCCGCGCGGTTGAACGCGTTGAATCGAAAAACAGGGAGGCATGCCCCCCTCCCCCGGCGGCGATCCCGATCCCCGACCCCCGATCCCCGATCCCCGAT
>JACQVU010000284.1 GCA_016209585.1 Planctomycetota bacterium | reverse complement strand
TTCTGGTTGTCGAGGGTGTCGGGGTCGGAGATGTCGTAGGTGAAAGCGATGTCGTCGGATTGCAGGCCCGAGGGGGTGGAGAGGTTGGCGACCGAGGGCGGGAAGTTGAAGTTGCCCTGGTTGTCGACCGAGAAGTCGCCGGTGGAGCCGGCCGCGCCGGCCGTGGCGCCGGGAAGTTCATCGGTGGGGGTGATGCGGACGCGCGCGTTGTTGGTGGGGGTCGGCCCGGCGTCGAGGCGGTTCCACTTGTACAACCGGTTTCCCGGCACAAGCCCCGTCGTGCCGTCGCCGCCGGGGGCCTGCGAGGCGGGAGACCAGTTCACGCCGCCGTTCACGGAGAACTCCACGAAGATCGACGCCGTGTTGCTTTCCGCGTCGGATAACGTGTACAGAATATCCACCGTTCCCTCCGCGTTGTTCTGCACGCCCTGCGGCGTCTGCACGGAGACCGACGGCGGCGTGGCGTTGTAAATGGTGAAGTTGTTGGTGGCCACGGGCACGCCCGTTTTCTGCGCGTCGGACGGGGTGACGCGGAACTTCGCCTGCGCGGTGGCGGTGGCGCCGAGGTTGGCCGCGGAGTTCCACACCAGGCTCTGCAACACGCCCGTGGGCGAGGTGGCCAGGTTGGTGGTGGCCCCGCTGGTGAGCGTGGCCGCCAGCCAGGTGGCTCCGCCGTCGATCGAGTACTCAATCACGATGCTGGCCGGGTCGGAGGCGGAGTCTTTCAGTTCGTACTGGATGGTCACGTCGCCGCGCTGCACGCCGGAGGGGGTGGAGATGAGCGAGACGATGGGCGCGGTGTTGTTGTCGACCGCGAAGGAGTTGGAGGTCTGCGCCTGCCCCGCCTTCACCGCGTCCGCGGGCGTGAGGCGGACGCGGGCGGCGGGATAGGCCTTGGCGCCGATGTCGGTGGCGCTGGCCCAGACCCAGGCGCGCGAGACGCCCGGCGCCGGGGCCGACGTGATGGCCGTGGTGCCGTTCGGAGCGCCGGTTTTGGTCGTGGCGGCTTTCCACGTCGCCCCGTCGTCAATACTGTACTGGGGCGTGAGGCTCACCAGGTTGGACTCCGGGTCGGTGAGCAGGTAGGTGAACGAGATGTCGAGCGACTTCGTGCCCGACACCGGGTCGATGGCCAGCGCGGGCGCCACGTTGTTGTCGACCGGGAAGGCCGCCGTGGTGGCGGCGATGCCCGTGCCGTTCTTGTCCTTGGCCGTGAACCGCAGAACCACGCCGGGCACGAAGTTCGGCCCGACGTCGGCCTGCGAGTCCCACAGGAAACCGTGGGCGGTTCCGGGGTAGGGAGAGGTCACAAGGTCCAGCGTGCCGTCGCTGTCGGACACCGTTAGCGCCACGCCGGAGGCGGCGTTCGTGAGGCCCCCCGCGCCGGTGACCTTCACCTGCCAATTCCCCGCCGCCACGCCCGCCGGCACGGAAGCGCGAATCTCCGTGTCGCTGAGCGCCGTGAGGCTGGTGAGCGCCGTGCCGGCCGCGTCACCAAGCGTCACCGCCGTCGCCCCGGTGAAGCCGGCCCCGTGGATCGCCACGGCTGTGGCCGCCAGGCGCCCCGCGATCGCGGGAACCACCCGCTCCACCACCGGGGTGAACGTGCCCGACGTGACGGAGAACTTCCGGGACGAAGCCGCGTTGGTTCCAGCCGCGTTGGTGACCTTCACGTTATATGCGCCAATCGCCACCCCCGCCGGAACCTTGGCGGTGAGCGCGCCGTCCGACGCCACGGCCAGGCCGGTGAGCGGCGTCGCCGCGCCGTCGTCCAGCGCCGCGGCGGTGGCGCCGGTGAAGTTCTTGCCGACCACGGTCACCGAGGTCTCGACCGAGTTCTGCCCGGCCGCCGGGGTGACGTCGGTCACCACGGGCGCCGTCTCGGTGGATGAAATGGCCGTGAAGCCGGGAAAACTGACACCGTTCGTCCCGCGCGCGGTGGTCACCTTCACGTTGTACACCCCGGCCGCCACCCCGGCCGGGACGCTGGCGGTGATGGTGCGGGGGTCCACCACCACCAGACCCGTGAGCGCCGTGGCGGCGGGGTCGTCCAGCGCCGCCGCCGTCGCGCCCGCGAAGGCCCCCCCGCTGATGGTGACGGCGGCGGCGGCGTTGTTCAGTCCGGAGGAAGGGGCCAGCCCGGTGACCGACGGGGCCGGCAGGATCTCGGTGGCCGCGCTGAAGGTCGAGCCGAAGTCCTTGGAATACTCGACCGTCAGGCTGGCCGGGTCGCCGTCGTCGAAGACGTCGGGGTCGCCGCCGTTGTCGGAAAGATTGTAAGCCACCTTCACCCACTTCGAGGCCGTGGCCCCCTCCACCGGCAGGTAGGTGGCGCCGCCATCGATGCTGTATCGCACGTTGGCGATGGTGATGATGGGCGGAGCGTCGCCCGCGGCGAGCGCGGAGTTGTCCACCGTGAAGACGGGGGTGATCACCGACGCGCCCGTGAGGGTGTCGGTGGGCGTGAAGCGCAGGCGCACCTGGCTGGAAGGGGTGACGCCGACGTCGTTGAGCGAGTTCCAGACGAACACGTGGGAGACGCCGGTGGACGACGTGGAGAGGTTCTGCGTGCCGTCGCCCCCCGCGCCACGTGAGGCGGCGGCGTAGGTGGCGCCGGCGTTGAGCGAGAACTCCACGGTGATGGAGGCGGCGTTGCTCTCGGTGTCGGTGAGGAAGTAGGCCACCGGGGTCTGCCCGCCGGAGGAGGCCGAGGGGGTGGCGACGGTGACCACGGGCGGGTTGGTGTTGTCGACCGTGAAGGCGTCGGTGGTGACGGGGACGCCCAGGGAGTTGTCCGTCGTGTCTTTCGGCGTGATCCGCACCGTCACCGCCGGCGCCACGCCGGCGATCTGCCCGGCCGAATCCCAGACGAACAGGCTCTGAACGCCGGTGGGCGAGGTGGTGCGTTTCGAGACGCCCTGGCTCAGCGACGATCCGCTGTCTTCCAGGGCGGCCGTGAAGGTTCCGCCGCCGTCGGTGGAGAACTCGATGGCCACGTCGGCGAGGTCGGAGTGTTTGTCGGACAACTTGTAGGTGATGAACACGTCGCCGCGCCGCGACACCCCCGCGTAACTGGCGAGCAGCGCCGCCTCCGGCGGGCTGTTGTTGTCGACGATGAACGCCGAGGGATAGGCCACCGTCGCGCCACCGTCGCGGGCGTCGCGCGGCGTGACGCGCAGGGACACCGTCTTCTGGTACGACTCCTGCAGGTCCGTCACCGTGTCCCACACGAAACTGGCGCCCGCGCCCTCCACCGCCGGCGTCGCCGGGTCGTCGGGGCTGGAGGAAAGCCCCGTGATCTTCGTGCCGATGCGCGGCGTGGCCACGCGCCAGGTGTCGCCTCCGGTCGAATACTCCACCGCGATCGCGATCGGGTCGGAGTGCGAATCGGTGAGCACGAACGTCACCGGCACGTCGCCCGACACCTTGTCGGTCGCCGGGTTCGTGATCCCCTGCACCGCCAGGGCGCTCAGCGCCGGGGCGTCGTTGTTGGCGACGGTGAAACTCTCCGTCGTGCCGCTCACCCCCTGCTTGATGTCGGACGGCGTGATGCGCACCTGCACCTCGTCGGAGGTGACGCGGGAGAGATCGGCCAGCGTGTCCCACTTGAAAACGTGGGCCTCCCCGGCCGGAGAACTCGTGAGATTCGCCACCCCCTCGCTGCCCGACGCCGCCGTGGCGTTGGCGAAGTCCCGCCCGCCGTCGGTCGAGTACTGCGTCACCACGTTCACCGCGTCGCTGTTCGGGTCGGCGATCTGGTAGGCAACGTCCACCACCCCCTTGATCACCGCCCCGGAGGGCGTGGTGACCTTCACCACGGGGATGTCGTTGTTGTCGATGTTGAACGGCACCGACACCACGCCCACGCCCGTCTTCTGCTTGGCGTCGTACGGCAGCACCCGGACGTAGAGGTTCTTCTTCTGCTGCTTCGCCAGTTGCTCCCCGGAGTTCCAGATGAACGTGTACGGCGTTCCCGGCGGCGGCGTGGTGGCCCAACTCTTCCCGGCGATCGACTCCCCGCCGGTCTGCAAAAGGTCTACCCACGCGCCGTTCTCGATCTTGCCGTCGCTGTTGTCCGAATACTGGATGGACAACGTCACCGCCTCAGACTCCACGTCTTGCAGGCTGAACTTCACCGTCACGTCGCCCGACAGGCTGGTGAAGTTCTTGATCGTCGTCGCCGTCACCTGGATGTTGGTCGCCGCCGGCGGCTGGTTCTCACGCGCGGGGGCCGGGGCGCTTCCCCCGCCGCCGGACTGAAGCGCGGTGGCGGCGCCGACCGTGGCGCCCAGGAAACAGCCGACGTTGACCAGCAGCGCGGCCAGGACGAGACCGACGACGGCGACACGCGGCGTCAGCCGGGCGCACGGGCACAGGGGAGGGGGCATGGTCGGGGTCCTTCGCGGGTCAGCGCGTGTGGGACGGGATCACTCCGATCCGCCGGCCGCGTCGGGCAGTGGGCCGGTGGGTGGCGCTTCACTGGCGCCGCGTTCGCCGTTGTCGGGCGCGCGCGGTTCGTTCTCGGATGCCGGCGGGGCGTTGGACGGCGCGGCGGGAGCGCTCGGCTCCTTCTCAGGCGCGGGTGGTTCAGCCGGGGCTGGCGAAGGCGTGGGCGCGGCGCCCGCGCCGCTTTCCGATCCGGGGTCAGCCGGCACGGGAACGGCGGTCCACGACCTGGCGCCAGCCTTGGGCGCGCCGTCGGCTTCGCGGGAGGGCGGCGATTCCTTCTCCGGCGTTTCGCTCGGCGCGGCGGGCGCGGACTTCTGGCGCGGGACGGGCGCCTGGCGCCCGGCCCTGGCGCGCACGTCCTGGACCCACTGGTCGTACTCGGCGTCGGAGCGGTCCGCGGCGTCGCGAATGGGGCTGAGCAGACGGAAGCCGACGTTGGGTGGCCGGTAGCGCCGCTCCCGTGGAGTGACGCGCCGCGCGAGCCAGGCGATCTCCCGCGCCATGCGCTCGTCGAAGCCGAAGGAGCCGCCGCGGATGACGGCGCGCTCGCCCGGACGCGCGCTTTCCACCCACTCGGCCACGTTGCCGGTCATGTCCTGCACGCCGTAGTGGGAGCGATCAAACTGGCGGAAGCCGACGTCCACCGGCCGCATCTCGGCCGCGAAGTGGCCCTTGGTCAGGGACCACTCGCCGGCGTCGCCGAAGGCGTAGGTGTGCGCCCGGTTCGCCCGTGGATCCCAGGCCGCGGCCTTCTCCCATTGGTGGTCGGTGGGGAGTTTCTTCGGGAGCAGACGACGCGCCAGTTGCTGGGCCGAGAACCATCGGGCATACGCCCGCGCCTCCCACCACGACACGCCGGCCACGGGCATGCTCTCGGTCTTGGCCGGGAAGGTGCCGCCGAACCAGGTGGCGGGGCCGGGTTTGTCGTCTTGATCGACGAAGAACTGGACCTCGCCCACAATCTCTGCGTCCCACCACGCCGCGTTCTCGTAACCGCCGTCGGCGACGAACTTGTAGTAGTCGCCGTTGCGGACCTCGTAGGTGTCGATGTAGAAGGCCCCCACCACCGCGTCCCCCGGATCGTTGTGGTCGCCGGCCCGCATGCTGCCGTAGTGGAAGTTGCCGCCGGGGACGTACTGCTCGTCCTGCTGCTTGGAATTGAACCGGCGGGACTCCTCGGCGATTTCCCGCGCCCTGGCCGCGGTGGCCGCATCCAGTTCCGGCGCGTCGCCGGCCCCAGTCGCGTCGCCTCCCGCCCCGGCGGCGACTTCGGCGGGGTCGGCGAGCCTGACCGCGAGCGTGTCCCGCGCGTAATCGCCCGCCTGCCGCCACGCCTCGTTGTTGAAGGCCTTGACGGCCTGATCGAGGAAGGCGCGCCGCTTCTTCATGAGACAGTCGACGGCTTTCCCCTCCAACTTCTGCCGCGCGGCCTCGTCGGCGGCCTCCA
>JACQVU010000283.1 GCA_016209585.1 Planctomycetota bacterium | reverse complement strand
CTGTACTACTACTCCCGAAAATCGTCGCGGGCCGCGCGGAAGTTCGCGGGATAAACCACGGAGACACGGAGGCACGGAGGTTTCACGGAGAGGACAATTCCCGATCCTTTTCTCCGTGCGCCCACCGTGCCTCCGTGACTCCGTCATGAACGCCCGCGAGCAGTTTCGACGGGACTCGCGTTTAGACGCGGTTTGGTTGCGGCCGAAGCCGCGCTGTGTTCTCTGTGGCGAAGGGGCTGGGGATCGGGGGGCGGGGTGAACGGTCACGCGGGGTTTGATCGTGTGAATTGCCAGCCGCGTATCTACAATGAGCGCCAAGTGGGTGAGACCGGCGCGCCCGCGCCGGCGGTTCCGCCTGCGGCGTCCCCCAGAGATCTCCCGACGCATTTCTCCGAGTGCCAATGGCTGAAGGCGAGACGAAAAACCCGGCGGGGAAGCCCAGGAAGAAGACCCGCGCCCAAAAACCTCCCCAAGCCGCCGACCAGCCGGCGAAGGCTGAGGGCGCGCCGGGCGCGGGGCCGGAGGCTGGCGGGGCTGACGATCCCTCGTCGGAAACCCACACCGATGAGTTCGCCGCGGTTCGCGAGGCGGAAGCGGCGGCGGAGAAGAACGAGGAGATCGTGGTCGAGTCGGAGTCGGCGCCCGCGCCTTCGGCGGGGGGCGAGGGGGAACCCGCGTCGGCGGCGTCGCCCGACGACACGCGCGAGATTCCCCCCGGCACGCCCGTGCCGGATGAGGAGGGCGATCCTGCCTCCATGCCGCACGAGGCGCGCGATCTCGCCGCCGCGGCGGAGGAGGCACGCGAGGTCGTGGTCGTGTCCGCGGCCGATGGGGAGGGCGCGGCGGTGGCCGCGTCCGCGGCCGACGGGGAAGGCGAGGCCGCGCTCGTTCCCCCGCCTCTCCCGACCGAGGCGGATGCGCCGGTGCGGCCGGCGAGGCGGGCCGATGGCGCCGCGGAGGAGACCGACACTGGCGAGCCGGCCGGCGCGCCGGAGAGGGTCGGCGGCCCGGTGGCGGAGGAGCGTGGCGTGGCGGAAGCCGCGAGCGGGGCGGCCGGCGCGGAGATCGAGTACACGCCGGCTGGCCCGCTGCCCGGTCGGGCGGAGTTGGCCTCCGCGGGCCACGGGCCTGAGGGCCGCGAAGGGGACTCGCTGTTGCATGGTCCGCCGTCGCTGCCGGCGGCGGCGCGGCCTGCGGGCACGGCGCGCGGCAGCCCGGCGCGGCGGGCGGCAGCCGCGGCGCGGCGGGTGGCGCGGCGGGCGGCGTTGGCGTCCACGGAGGCCGGCATGCGGCTGGCGCTGCGCCGGACGGGCCGCGGGCCGGCGGGCGCTCTTCGGGCCGTGGTGGAACAGGCGCTGCTATTCCTGGTGGTGTTCGGGGTGGCGCACATGGCGGTGCGCGCCGCTTACGTCGGCGCGTGGGTGGCGATGGCGGCGACGTTCCTGGCGGTGGCGCGGGCGTTGGCGCATCCCATGCTGGAGGCTGACCTTTTGCGCGGCGAACGCGGAGCGGGCCTTTCGCGGGAGTTCATCGAATCGCGGCGGCCGCGGCGGTGGGCGACGGCGGCGCGGTGCGTTGGCATGCTCGCGCAGTTGTTCATCGCCTGGGGTTGCGTGGGGGTGGAGTACGACGTGTCGGGGGCGAGGCGCGGCGCGACGGTTGGCGAGCGCACGCGGTGGGCGGCGGAGCGGGTGGTGAAAGCCCTCTCGCCGTCCAGCCTGTGGTCCGGGCCGACCAGCACGACGGTGACGACGGTCGACAACTGGAGCGGCTCGACCACCAGCGCCGCCGTGACGGCGGTTGACAACCCGCCCGTGCCGGTGGCGGCGTTGATCTGGTTCGCTCCCGCCGGTCTGCTGGCGTTGGCGGCGGTATGGGTGGTGGGGCGCGTCTACCGCTGGTCGTGGGAGACGCACGTGACGGCCGAGTTGGGGCGGACGGACCGGGGCGACGGCGCGGCGATGCGCGTCGCGCGCATGGGGCCGCGGGTCGCCCGGCGGCTGGCGGAGGTCTTCGTCGGCGAGCGCCGGCCGCGGCCGGAGAAGGCGCAGTTTGCCGGGGCGGCGCTGGCGCGGATTCCGGGGGCGGTGACGCTCTCCCTGGCGCGGGAGGTTCTCGGGCGGCTCCCTTCCTATACGGAGGCTGCCGAGCGCCGCGGCGCGGCCAGCGTGCTGGCGGCGCGGCCGGTGGTGGGGGCGAGCGAGGCGATTGTCGATCTGTTCCGCGTGACGGAGGGGTTCGGGGCCAGGAAGCACTTCCTGGATTGCCTGGGCGAGATCGGCGACGCCGTCGCCGTGGCGGCGCTGGTCGACGCCGTGCGGACGCTGGACGGCGAGTTGCGCGAGTTCGCCGCGCGCCGGCTCAAGGGGCTGTCGTCCACGGCGCGCGAGCACTACGACGTGCTGACGCGGGAGCGGCTGTCGTCGGTTCCCGGCGTGGTCTACGCCGGCCGCAACGGCGCCGGGTATCACGAAGTGCGCCGCGAGAAGGACGGCGCGCTGATGATCTACGTTCCTCCGGGAACCACGCTGCGGGGGGGCGAGACGTCCGACGCGGCGCGCCCCCAGGCCAGCGTGTTCGTCTCCGGTTTCCTGCTCGACAAACATCCCGTCACCTACGGCCAGTTGCTCCGGTTCGTGCGGGCCGGCCGGAACTCGTTCGACGGCGGCCGCGGCGCGGAGCCGGTCATCGACACGCCGAACAACCCCGACACCGGCGAAGAGGCCCTGTGCGGCATCGTCCAGTGGAAGGATGACTTGACGCCGCCTGGGAGGGATGACTGGACGCTGCGCGACGAGCACGAGTACCTGCCCGCGGCCTTCATCACGTGGCCGGCCGCGCGGGCGTTCGCGGCCTGGGTGGGGGCCGGCCTGCCGAGCGAGGCGCAATGGGAGAGGGCGTGCCGCGCCGGCGCGACCACGCGCTTTCCGTGGGACGACGCCTTCGAGGAGCGCCGCCTCTGGTACGAGGGGAACTCTTCCGGCCGCCCGCGCCCGGTCGGCGAACTGGAGCCAAACGGTTTCGGTTTCCACGACATGCTCGGCCTCGTCTGGGAGATGACCCGCGACCACTGGAACCCGCTGTTCCACCGCCTCCCGCGCGGCTTGGCCGATGACCCCGACCCGAACGAAACCTCCAAGGCCGAGGGGCTGGCCGCCAACGCCATCGCCGTGCGCGGCGGGGCGTTCGACTCCCCCCTGCACCACTGTTTCCCGGAGAGCCGCCAGCCGCGCGGGCTGCACGTGCGCGTGGGGAACGTGGGCTTCCGCTGCGCCATCGAGTTGCGCGGCACGCCGGCGCGGCTGTAGGCGGACGGAAGGTCGAAGGCGGAAGGTAGAAGGGCAAAGGCTGAAGTGCGAACCTGGCCTTTCCACTTCCGCTTTCTGCCTTCTGCCCGCCTTCCACCATTGGTGTTCATTCGTGTTCATTCGTGGTTCTCTGTTCCGCCTTCCGCGGGCGTCAACTCTTGGCGAAGGCCATGGCCATGGCCACGCCTCCGGCCGGGATCGTGTAGAGCGCGAAGTACCAGAAGCGCCGGCGCTTCACGGCCGCCATCAGCACGCGAAGGGCGAGAAAACTGACGATGAAACAAATAGCGAAACCCACGCCCAGCGGCCCCCAGGGAGCGACCTCGCCGAGTTTCACCGCTTTGACCACTTTCAGCAGCGTCGCGCCGCCGACGGCGGGCAGCGCCAGGAGGAACGACCAGCGCACGGCCTCGGCGCGGGGCATGTGGGTGGCCAGCCCGGAGGAGATGGTGGAGCCGGAGCGCGAGACGCCCGGAAGAATGGCGACGGCCTGCGCCAGCCCCATCACCAGCGCCTTCCAGGGGCGCATGGCGCCGGCGGCCTCCTTCGGCCCGAACAGGTCGGAGAGGGCCAGGGCAATGCCCGTGGCGATGAGGCCGCAGCCGACCACGGCGAGGGCGCCGGCGTCGCGCTGGGCGAACATGGCGTCGATGCGGCTCTCGAACAGGAGGCCGATCACGCCGACCGGGAGTGTGGCGGCGGCGAGCAGCCCCAGCGTGCGCCAGGCTGGTCGGGGCAGGAAGAGAGCGAGGATGTCGCGCCGGAAGACCACCGCCAGCGCCAACAGAGAGGCGGCATGCAACACCATGACGCCGAGCAGGCCGCCGGACTTTTCGTCGGCGCCGAAGAGGATGAGATGACCGGAGGAGGAGACCGGCAGGAACTCGGTCAGCCCCTGGACGACGCCCAGCAGCGCGGCCTGCGCGTAGGGGTTCATGGGCGTGGCGGCGCCGGCCGGGCGCGCTTCGCCGCCGCGGCGGCGGCCGCGAGGGAAACGACGCAGGCGGCGAGGGCGTTCTTGGAGACGGCGTAGAGGAGAGCCTCGACGCCGCGGGGAGAGAGCACGTGGGCGGTGATGGTGGGAGAGCCGATGGTCTCGGGGCCGTTGGCCACGACGAGGTCGAGCCGTTTGTCGCGCAGTTTGCGGAGCGCGTGGCGCGCGAGGTCGCGCGACTCCAGCGCGAAGCCCACGATCACCTGTCCCGGCCGGCGGCGGGGGGCCAGGGTAGACAGGATGTCTTTAGTGGGCACGAGGCGCAGGGTGATCGGGTCGCCGGTTTTTTTCATCTTGCCGGGGAGCCTTCTGGCGGGGCGGTAGTCGGCGACGGCGGCGCACATGAACAGGATGTCGGCGCGCGGGAGAAGGCGGGCGACGGCGGCGAGCATCTCCTTCGCCGACGTGACGGGAACGACGCGCGCGCCGCGGGGGGGGGCGGCTTCGACCGGGCCGGCGATGACGGTGGTGTTCCAGCCGCGGCGCAGGCAGGCGCGGGCCAGGGCCATGCCCATGCGGCCGGAGGAGGCGTTCGAGAGGTAGCGGACGGCGTCGAGATACTCGCGCGTGGGGCCGGCGGTGATCAGGGCGTTCATTCGCCTCCCAGCGCGAGCATGCGACGCACGGCGGCGACGATGGCGGCCGGCTCGGCCAGGCGGCCGACGCCCCAGTCGCCGCAGGCGAGGTGGCCGGCGGTCGGTTCAACAAACTGATACCCCCAGGCGCGCAGCGCGGCCACGTTGGCCTGCACCGCGCGGTGCGACCACATGCGCGGGTTCATCGCCGGCGCGATCAGCACCGGGCAGGCCAGGGAGATCGCGGTGGTGGTCAGCGCGTCGTCGGCGATGCCGTGCGCCAGTTTCGCCAGCACGTTGGCGGTGGCTGGAGCGACCAGGAAGAGGTCGGCGTTCTCCGTCACGGCGATGTGGCCGGGGCGCGCCTGCTCCTCATACTCGAACAGGTCGGCGATCACCGGCCGCTGCGTCAACGTCTTGAAGGTGAGCGGGGTGACGAAGCGCGTGGCGTTGGGCGTCATCACCACCGTGAAGGCGCACTGCTCGCGCAGCAGCGAGATCACCTCGCACACCCGGTAGGCCGCGATGCCGCCAGAGACGCCGAGCAGCACTTCCTTCTTCTTCGGCGGAGTCTTGGCGGCTGCCATCGGCAAAGGCCCATGTCTGAAAGGGTTCACTTGCCGGTGTGCCGTCTTCCCCGGCGGACAACTGACAACTTGTCGCCGGCTATTCGTCCTTCTTGGCGACCACCTTGGGGCCTTTGTCTTCGTCGGCGCGGAAGACGAGGCGCAGGAGACCCAGTTCAACCTCCTGGAACGCGATGTCCAGCGGCGACTTGCCCTGAGCGTCCACCAGCGGAGGCGCGCCGTTCACCAAATCGCGCACCCGCTTCTGAAGCAGCGTGGACAGGCGGAACGAGCCGCCCACCTTCTGGGCCAGACGCTGGATCATCTCACGTTTCGGCGGCAGTTCAGGCACGGAGTCACCTCCACACGACGCGCCCACCGCCCGGCGATCCGCCCCGTCCGCGATCCCGGCGTGGCCGGCGGCGCGCGAACATGGAAACGCGCATGTATACTCCCGGCCGGCCGGCCCCGCCACCGAAATCCGGCGGGCGGGTGGTTTTCTCTTTCCGCCTGCCGGGCGCGATTGTTACCTTCCCGCCACGCGTGAGTATGGACATGACGATGACACTGGGCGCTTCCGATCTCCAGAACGACCGTGCCGCCTGGCCCGCGCGGTCGCGGTCGCCATTGCCATGGCGGCGCGTCGCCGTGGCAATGGCCGTCCTGGCGCTCCTGGCTGCCCCGGGGTCCGCGTCCGGACAGGAGCAGATCCGCGGCGGGGCCGCGATGGGGCGGGCGGTGACCAGCGCGCACTTCGAGATCGCCTTCTCCCGTTCCGACGACGAGGGCTACGCCCGCCGCGTGGCCCGGTTGCTGGAGGCCGCCTACGCCGAGATCACCGCGCGCTGGGGCCTCTACGAGCCGGCGTTCGTCAAGGTGTTTCTGTATCCCAACCGCGAGGCGCTGGCGGCGTCGCCCATCGCGCACTTCGACATGGCCGACGACGCCGCCGGCTACACCGATCCGATCTCCAAACGGATCGGCCTGGCGATGGTGGACTCGGAACGCGAGTTGCGCGCCGCCGTCCGGCGGGAACTCGCCAGCGTGATCGGGCTGGAGGCGCTCTACCCCGGCCAGACCCGGACGTTCGACATCCTCAAGTTCCCGTTCTACGCGGAGTGGCTCCAGCGGGGCATCGTGGAGTCGGAGGTCGGCGCGCTGGACACGAGGGCGCGCGACCTCGTGCTGCGCGACCTGGCGAGGTCCGGCGACTTCCCGGCCCTCGCCGACCTGGAGGGGTTCGAGCACCTCCCCGGCTCCCGGCGCGCCGTGGCGCTGTACTACGCGCGCGCCGTCATCGACTTCCTGAAGGAAAGCCGCGGCGAGACCGTCGTGGGCCGCATGGTGCGCCGCCTGGGCGACTACTTCCTCACCCGGAGTTTCCTCCGCGACATCCTCGACACCACCCCGGAACACCTGGACGAAGAGGCGCGCGCCTGGATCCGCAAAAAGTTCCCGCCGGACGGCCGACCCGCCATCGAACCGGGCTGGAGCCGCATCACGCCCCAGGCGCGCTACCCCACCGGCCATCTCTTCCCCCAGCCGTCGCCGGAAGGCGACGCCCTCTTCTTCCTCTCCTCCCGCGATGGTCGGCGGATGGTGAAGGCCATTCACGGGCGGGAGGAGTCCGAAGGGCGAACCGTGGTCGCCACGCTCGACGTGAAGCCCCGCCCCATCGCCTTCGACCGCGACGGCCGGGCGATCTTCGCGGCGCGCGAGCGCGGCCGGGTGGTGTTGCGCTCCTGCCCCGGCCACCTCTGGGGCGGAGAGTGGGGCGACGCCCGGGGCTTCCCCCAGTACACCGCGCTGGGCGCGTTCGACGACGTGTGGGGCGTCTCTTCCGATCCGCGCCCCGCCGGCGGCCTCTATTACGCCGTGACCAACGGCGGGCGCGGCGACATCCAGGCGTCGAATCGCGTCGAACCCGTCACCAACGACGCCTTCGCCGACCGCGACCCGCGCCCGGCGCCCGACAGCCTCACGCTCTACTACCGCTCCGAGCGGCAAGGCCTCTGGCGGCTCATCGCGCGCCGCCTGGACAGCGGCGCGGAGGAAACGCTTCCGGTCTGCGCCGGCGAGGTCTTCAGTTTCGACGTGGCGGCGGACGGCGCGAGCCTGGTCGTCGCCGGCGAGCCGCGGCCGGGCGACGCCCCGCAGGCGTTGCTCTACGACGTGGCGGCCAAACGGTCGCGCCGCATCTCCGGCGTCGCGGCCGGCGTCACCCACGCGCGGTTCGACCCCGCCGGCGGACTCATCGTCTCCGTGTACGCCGACGGCCGGCTGGCCACCGCCCGCGTGCCAGCCACGGCGCTGCTGCCAACCCCAACCGGAGCCGCGGGCGGGGAGAAACCAGGCGCGGCCGCCGCTCCCGGCACGCCGCTGACGGATGAACAATCCCAACCAACCGGCGGCGGCTGGCCGGGCGGCGACGCCGGCCCGGATGCCCCAGCCGGCGAGGAAGGAGCCGCCGGCGACGTGAAGGCGGGGGAGGCCACGCACGGGGCGCGGGTGGACTATTTCGTGCCGCTCTTGATCAGCAACTCGGCGCGGGTGGCGGATGACGAGGGGCGGCACACGCTGGATTTCGACGCTTTCTTCGGCCTCTCTCTGCGCGGCAGCCTGACCGGCGGCGATGGCCCCGCGGCGCAGGGCGGAATCGGGGCGGTGGCGCGGTACGTCTACCGGGGTTTGCCGCCGGACCTGGGAGTGGAGGCCTTTTACGTTCGCGGGGAAGACGAAGACTTTGAGGTGGGCGAGGGCGGCGGGCGGCCTTTTCTGCGGGCGCCGCTCTCGCCGTTCACCTCGTTCAACGCCGACTACATCCTTTCGTGGCGGCGGGAGAACGATCGGCTGGACCCCCGTTTCGACGACCACCTGCGCAAGGGCGGGGTGGACCTGGGGGTCGTGTCCCGCGATCTGCGCCGGCATGAGATCACGGTCATCGGTGGCGACTTCCTGTCGCTGGAGACCACCTTCATCCGCGAGTGGATGGGGGCCAGCCGCAACTACAACCAGTACGGGGTGAAGTGGGGCGCGTTGTGGGAGGTGGAGGATGAGCATGTGGTCGGGCTGGCGCTGCGTTACCGGAACGGCACGCCCGGTTCGCCGCGGGTGGGAGTGGGGGGCATGGACGGCGTGCGGGGATTCGGCCTGCGCGACATGCGCAACCGCAACTTTGCCTCCGGCACGTTCGAGTACCGCTTTCCGCTCTACCGCGGGGCGGACTTCGGCGGGGCGCTGATCTATCTGAAAGACTTCCGGGGTCTCCTGTTCGGCGACGCCGGGTTCACCGGCTTCCGCGACCGGTACTGGGGAACGCCACGCTACCTCTGGAAGTCGGCGCGGAGCCGCG
>JACQVU010000277.1 GCA_016209585.1 Planctomycetota bacterium | reverse complement strand
GTCCCCAACCCCCCGGCCAACGACCCCAGCCCCCCGACCTCCGACCCCTTCGCGGCCTGGTCGCCAACCACTGACAGGCGAATCAGGTTGAGCGTGCTCTTGGCGAAAAGGTCCTGGTTCCACGCGCGGTCGCCGGTGAACAGCACGCGCCGGGCGCTCGTGGCGTCGCGGCGCGCGTCGTGCACCGCGATGAAGCAGCAGCCGACCGGCTTGTCGTCCGTGCCGCCGTCCGGCCCGGCGACGCCCGTGGTGGCGGCGGAGATCGTGGCGTGAAAGCGCGCCGCCGCGCCGCGAGCCATGGCCTGTGCGACTTCGGCGCTGACCGCGCCGTGCCGGGCGATGAGGGCGGCGGGCACGTCAAGCAGGTCGCTCTTGGCCTCGTTGGCGTAGGCCACCACGCCGCCCACGAACCAGCGCGAGGCGCCAGCCACGCTGGTGACCAGCCGCGCGACCAGGCCGCCGGTGCACGACTCGGCCAGCGCGAGGCGGTGGCCGCCTTCCAGCAGCGCGCGGCCAAGGGCGGCGGGAAGGGTGTCGTCGTCCTCGCCGAAGACCAGGTTGCCCAGGCGGCGGCGGGCCTCCTGCTTGATGGCCAGGGCGCGGGCCTGGGCTTGCGCCTCGTCCTCCCCGCGGCAGGCGATCTTCACGGAGATGACGCCGGTTGAGGCGAGGATGCCCACGCTCTCGTCCTCCCGCTCGCCTTCCAGGTCGGCGATCATTTCGTCCATGCGAGACTCGCTGGCGCCGAAGCAGCGGAGGTAGCCGGTGACGATGCGGCCGGAAAGCAGGCTGCGGCGCTCCAGCGCGGGCAAAAGTCCGCCGGAGAACATGGCCTGCATCTCGTGCGGCACGCCGGGAAGGGCGGCGATCAGTTTCTTCCCGTCGTCCGCCAGGAAGCCGGCGGCGGTGCCGCGATGGTTCCAGAGAATCTCGGCGCCGGCCGGGATGTCGGCCTGGCGCTCGTTGTTGGCCGGCATGGGGTGGGCGCGGCGGGCGAAGAGCGACCGGACGTGCGAAAGGAAGGCCGCGTCGCGCAAAAGTGGCCGGCCGAGGAAGGCGGCCACGGCGTCGCGGGTGAGGTCGTCGCGCGTCGGGCCGATGCCGCCGGTGCAGATCACCAGCCGCTCGCGGGCGGCGGCCAGGGCGCCGGTGATGTCCTCCATCCGGTCCGGCACGGCCACATGGCGGCGGGTCCAGACGCCGCGCTCGGCGAGAGCCGCCGCCAGCCAGGCGGCGTTGGTATTCACGAACTGTCCGGAGACGATCTCCGAACCGACGGCGAGAATGAGCGCGTCCACGGCGATGGCCATTATACAGCCCGTGGGTGAATGTTGAACGGCGCGAGTTCGCGCGGGTGCACCTCGATCTTGCGCGCGCCTGCATGACACCGCCTGATACTTCTTGAGTCGGCGCCCGTTCTTCAGCACGGAGCCTCGCGCGGAGAAGACGCCCCAGGATGATCTTCTCCGTGAAACCTCCGTGTCTTCGTATTGAGATCACACCCCGTCTCAGTCATCGGCGTCGCTTGGCGATCTTCGTGTCGCGGACGTGAGCGAGGCCGCTGGCGCCACGGCGTTTGTTGACGATGTGTTCGTACAACATGAATCTGCACCCTCCCTCGCCCACCAAGCGCCACCCGCCGCTACGGGAAGGGCCAGACGTCGTTCTTCTTGTAGACGCTGATGCCGCCGTCGCCCCGAGCACCCAGAGCCGGGAGTTGCCGGCCTGTCCGCAAGGCAAGGACACGGCGCTGATAGCGCGCAAAGCGGCGGCTGGGCCGTTATCCCAGCCCGCGATACACGTCTCGGCGATGACCGACGAGCAGGATCACGACAAGTTGCTCGTCATCGGATACCGAATACACAATCCGATAGTCGCCGACTCGAATCCGGTAGGTCTGCTCGGCGCCGCGCAATTTCTTGCACCCCGGAGGTCTCGGCGTTTCAGACAAACCACCGACTGCCGCCAGTACCCGCGCGATCATCAGCCGATCCAGCGTGCGGAGATCGTGCCGTGCCGAACGCTTCCATTCGACGTTATAACAGCCCATCACGCTTGAGCGCCGCGAGCAACTCCTCGTGGGAGAGCGTCGGTTCTTCGCGTCGCTCCGCGATCTTCGCGAGATCGTGGAGGTCTTCCAGCAACTCCTCGAACTCAGCAAGCGGCAGCACCACCAACTGCTTGCGGCCCTGCTGATCAGTGATGTACTGAGGGTGCAGGGGTTGGGGCTTGGTCATCTATGGTGATCCGCTGCGCTCAACGCCCGCTGATACTACCAGGAACACAGGGCGCCTGACAGGGTATTTCGTCGCTGCGAACGAAGCCCCCGCCCCTACTGGAAGGACCAGACGTCGTTCTTGTGGCCACTTCCCTCACCGCCAAGCAGGAAGTAGAGTGCGCACCGCGCACCATTGGCGATTGGTCAGTTCCCGCCGTGGCGCGCGGTCGTGGTGCGCGGTGCGCGCCACGTTCTTCCTCTCCTTTGGCCCGGACCATGCCGGCCGAGCCATTGGGATCCCCGCCGCAAGAGACAGTGTCGCAGAATCGGAACAGTGATTGCGCCGCGACGAGTCGCGCGGACAACAACCGGGTTGGTGGTGAGATTCCGATGCGACCAAGCCCGATCGGGCGCTTATCCTTGAACGGCAACGGGTTATGCGTGTCGCTTCAGCGGCAGTTGGCCTGTTTTGAGAAGGTGGAACCATCGGCGCGCGGTTTGCGATCAGGGCCGTGGACCGCGCCCGACAGGAGTGCGGCCCGGTGGAGAGCATCAACCATGCGCGGTTCAAACGTACTTCCTGGTGGTGGCACGCTTCTGGACAAACGTGCTGCGCCGTCTCGCTCGCGAGTGACGGCGGCTGCGGTGGCGATGATCTCGCTTCTCGGCCTGGCCATCGCCTCGTGCGGTTCGCCACCGGAGACGAAACCCGCGTTCGTCGAGCCTCCGCCGCGTCCCGCGGCGGAAGTGGAGGCGATCCTGGCGGCGTCGAAAACCTGCCCGGCCGGTGGAGAATCGCCGGTTGACTACCCCGGCTTGCACAACGTCTCGCGTCTGAGCGCGCGGGTTCTGACCGGTTCCTCGCCGGAAGGTGAAGCGGGTTTCGCGCGCCTGGCGGCGCTGGGGGTGAAGACCGTCATCTCCGTCGACGGCGCCCGCCCCAACGTCGAGGCGGCGGCCCGCCACGGCCTCGTGTACGTGCACGTTCCGGTCGGGTACCACGGTATCGACCGGGAGCAGCAGGTGCGGCTGGTCAAGACGGCGCGGGAACTTCCGACGCCGGTATACATCCATTGCCACCATGGGAAGCACCGGGGGCCGACCGCCGGCGCGTTGGTGCGCATGGCCGTGGACGACGCCGCGCCCGCCGTGGCCGTGGCGGAGATGCGGCGGTCGGGGGCGGCGGAAACGTACGCCGGCCTTTACCGGAGCGCGGCGGGGTTCCATGTCCCCTCGCGAGAGGAAACCGCCGCGCTGGCCTATTCCTTCCCGGCGGCGGAGCCGACCCCCGGCCTCCAGCAATCCATGGTGAAGATCGACGACTCCGCCGACCGCCTCAAGGCTGGGGCGGGGCGGGGGTTCGCCACGGACGAGAAGCACCCCGACGTTGCGTCCTCTCAGGAGGCGCTCATCATCGCCGAGGCGCTGCGCGAGATCGGCCGCCTGCCGGAGACGGCGGCGAAGCCCCCGCGCTTCACCGCGCTGCTGAAGGAAAACGAGACGATCGCCTGGCGGTTGCGCGACCAGTTGGCCGCGACCAAGGCGGATGCCGCCGCCGCGGATATCGGCGCGGCGAAGGCGACGCACGAGGCGCTGCGAGCCTCCTGCGAGGCGTGCCACAAGGAATTCCGCAACGTGAAGTGACCCCATGGCGCCGGGGGGCGCGACGCGAGTCGCCCGGTCGCCGGCGCGAACGGCGCCCGTTGGTCGCCGCCGTCGCGGCATCGAATAAACGGCTGAGAACGTCTCCACGGGAACGGCGGTGGTGGAGGTGGG
>JACQVU010000015.1 GCA_016209585.1 Planctomycetota bacterium | reverse complement strand
CCCCGTCACCACGGCGCCGCGCCGGGCGCCCACAAGGGCCGCCCCTACCCGCGGCGCCCCGCGCCCCGCCGCTCGCCCCGTCACTCGATCCACCCGCCGCCGAGCACCTCGTCGCCACGGTAGAAGACCGCGGCCTGGCCTGGCGCCACCGCCCGCTGGGGGACGTCAAACAGCACCTGAGCGGCGCCGGTCGGACCGAGCGTCACGCGGGCCGGCGCCGCCAGGTGGTGGTAGCGGATCTGCACGTCGGCGCGGAACTCGTCAGCCGGCGGCGCGCCGGAACAGAATCTGACACCGTTGACGGATATCTCCCGTCGCTCCAGTTCCTCAGCCGATCCCAGGACCACTTCCGCGGTCTCTGGACGAATGCCAACCACGTAGGCCCGTTCGCCCAGCGCCACCCCCAGCCCGCGCCGCTGGCCGATGGTGAACTCGCGCACGCCCTCGTGGCGGCCGAGCGTTTCCCCCGCCCGGTTCACGAACCGCCCCGGCCGCGCGCCCCCCGGCCGCAGGCGGCGCAGGAGCGCGCGGTAGTCGTCGGGCACGAAGCAGACGTCCATGCTCTCCGGCTTGTCCTGCGTCGCCAACTCGCGGCGCGCCGCGTGCCGCCGCACCTCGGCCTTGGTCATGCCGCCCACCGGAAAGAGCGCGCGTTCCAGCCTCGGCGCGTCCAGGGCGAACAGGTAGTAAGACTGGTCCTTGACCCGGTCCGCGCCACGGAGCAGGCGAGTGGAACCGCTCGCGCCGTCGCGAGCCGTCCGCGCGTAGTGCCCCGTGGCCACGTGCGATGCCCCCACGCGCGCCGCGAACTCCAGCAGCCTGCCGAACTTGAGGTCGCGATTGCAGACCACGCAGGGGTTGGGCGTGCGGCCCCGCTCGTACTCGTCGGCGAAGTAGTCCACGATGCCGCGGAACTCGGCCCCGAAATCGAGCGAATAGAACGGAATGCCCAGCGCCTGGGCCACCCGCGCCGCGTCGCGCGCGTCAGCCGCCGAGCAGCAGGAACG
Source organism: Planctomycetota bacterium (assembly GCA_016209585.1). GTDB lineage: Bacteria > Planctomycetota > UBA8742 > JACQVU01 > JACQVU01 > JACQVU01. The sequence continues at coordinate 4,643 of JACQVU010000015.1, read as the reverse complement.
CTCGCTTCGGCCCCCCTCGGCCGCGCCCCCCAACGACATGAACAAACCGATTACTTCATGTCCGGCCTCAGCCAGCAGCGCGGCAGCGACCGAGGAATCGACCCCGCCGGACATCGCCACCACCACGCGCAACCGCCCCGCCGCCGGTGGCGGCGGGCGCGGCGCCGCGTCGGCGCGCGGGTCGGCCGGGACGTTGGGGGGGACCGCGCCGCTCATGGAGGGGCACCGACCGTGGCCTTGACGACCACCTTCCGCACCGGCCCCTCGCCCGCGCCACCCGGCGCCCGCAGCCCGGGACGGTGGGCGTCGGCCGGATAGAACACGGCGAAGAGACCGCTCCTCAGAAGGAGCGGCGACGCCGCGGCCGGCGTATCGAAAAACATCACGTCCTTCTCCCCGTCGTAGGGCGCCGCCACCGTCAGCGCGCGGGCGAAGGCGTGTTCGATGATCTCCCGGCCGGAAAGCAGCGCCTGGATGTCGATGTGCCGCCGGTGGGCCTCGAACCGCTTCTCCTCCGGCCGCCCCGGCTCGTAGGTCTGCACGAGCGCGTAGCCGCCGCCGGGAAGATCGTACCTGCCGTCTCCCAGCGACGCCGTGGACGGCGAGAGCAGGAAGTCGATGCCCGGCTGTAACCGCGCCTCCAGCGTTCGGAGCAGCGCGGCGTCGCCCAGTTCCCCGAAGATCATGGGTGGGCGGGAATGATCTCGCGGATCGCCCCGCCGTGGCACTGGGCCTTGAGGTCGGCGATCAGCAGCATGCCTTCCTCGCCGTCGCGGGCGCCGCCCGTCACCACGAACGACACCTCGTCGCCCTCGCGCGCCGTCACCTTCCGGCGCGTGCCGCTGCGGCTGACGATGATAGCCCCGGCAGCCAGCCCGTCGCACAACGCGGCCATCCGCGCCGCGGGATCCACCGGCAGCCCGCCGTCCCCTTGGGCTTTCGGGGGCGTCGCCCCGCCGGCGTCTTTCTTCTCAGCGACGCCGGGCGCGCTCTTCGCGGCAGCGGGGCGCTTGAACTCCAACACGAACCCGTCCGCCACCGGCGACTCGGCTTCCTTCTGGGACGCAGTGCTCGCGCCCTCACCTCCACCGCCCGCGGGTTTCGCGGCGGGGCGCTTGAACTCGAAAACATCGCCTTCCGGCTCCACCTCTTCCGGGACCGGAGAGGCGAGGCCCTTGGTGTCAACATCAGGGTAGGTGGTGCTGCTTCCCGAACTACTCACCATTGGAGTAACGGCCTCCCGTTACGCCCCTTTCGGACCAACCCCCCAAAACTTCCAATAAAATGATACCACTTTTTCACGTCGAATGGCTATCGGCAATTCGGGACCTTCTACGGGTTATAGTCGTAACTCTTGGTACACTAGTTGGTTACAGCGTTGTGGCGGCATGAAAACTGTTTGATTTTTTTTTCAAAAGTCGTTCTTGACGGTAGCGCGGGCGCGCGGATAGGCTCCCGCCCCGTTGATGGGCAATGGAGTCTGCCGGTAACCGCCGCCTTGGCTGATGACTCCTGCGAGCAGCCCTTTCGGGCGCGTGGGAGATGGCCATGGAAGAACAGGCGGCTTCGCTGGTCCTGTGGGGGTTGATTGTTCTCGCCAGCCTTATTTCGGTGGAAGCGGGCGTGTCGGTGGCGATCATCGAGATCGCGCTGGGCGTCATCGGCGGCAATTTTCTTGGCCTCGCCCCGACGCCGTGGATCACCTACCTGGCCTCGTTCGGCGGCATCGTCCTGACCTTCCTGGCTGGCGCCGAGGTGGACCTTGGCGTGATGCGGGCGAAGTTAAAGGAGAGCGCGCTCATCGGGGTGGCGTCGTTCGCCGGCCCATTCGTCGGGGGGCTTCTGGTCTGCCGCTATGGGCTGGACTGGAACTGGCGCGCCTCGGAGATCGCCGGGATCGCGCTCTCAACCACCTCGCTCGCGGTCGTCTACGCCGTGTTGGTCGAGACGGGACTCACGAACACCCAGGTCGGCAAGATCATCATGGCGTCGTGCTTCATCACCGACTTCGGAACGGCCTTCGCCCTCTCCGCGCTGTTCGTGGAGTTCAACCTGTATACGCTGCTCTTCTTCGCCGTGTCGGCGCTCCTCATCGCCGCGCTGCCGTGGGCGATCCGGCCAATCCTGCGGCGATACGGCGAGCGCGTGATCGAGCCGGAGATCAAGGTGCTCTTCCTCGTGCTCGTGGTCTTCATGTATTTCGCCAAGGTCGGGGCCAGCCACGCGATGCTACCGGCCTTCGTGCTGGGGCTGGTCCTGTCGCGGGTGTTCCAGGAGAACCGCCTCCTGCAGCGGCGCATGCGGGTGGTCGCGTTCGGCATGATCACGCCGTTCTTCTTCGTGAACGGCGGGATGAACGTGTCGCTCCCGCTTCTGGCGGCGAACGTGGGGCTGCTGGTGCTCCTGCTCGCGGTGAAGCAGGTCACGAAAATTGGCCTCATCTACCCCTTCGCCCGCAAGTATCTCCCACGGGAGGCGATCTTCACGACGCTGCTCATGAGCACCGGGTTGACCATGGGCACGCTCTCTTCGGTCTTCGGGCTGGAGCGGGGATTCATCGACCATGGGCAGTTCTCGTGTCTGGTCGCCGCCGTGGTCATCTCCGCGATGCTTCCCACGTTCATCGCGCAGAAGTGGTTCTCGCCCCATCACCTGCTGGCGGCTCTGGAGCGCCAGACGCTCGCCGCCACCGCGAGCGTCAACCTGGGCGACGCCGCCGCGGGGGCCAAGACCGTTCCCCTAGGGACGCCGGGGGAGTAGCGGCGCGCGCGGAATCAAAATAGAAGGTCACACCATCGACGTGTCCGGCGGGTCCACCTCCATCATGCCGAGCAGCAGACACGCGAGCGGCGCCGGCACCTTCGCCACCTTGGCGACCGCGCCGGACGAAAGCGGCAAGTCCAGCACACCACAGTCGTCGATCGAACGGGTGATCACGTAACCGCGCTTGACATCGCGCGTCGAACAGAAGTCGGCCAAGCCTTTCAGATCGCCGGCGCCCGTGTGACCGGCACGGTACTTTACTTCGAACGGAATCACACGCCCGCCCATTTCGGCGATGAAGTCCACCTCCCGGTCTTGCGACCCTCGCCAGAAGGAGAACGTCGCGCCAAGCCTCGACAACGCCGACTTGGCATGTTTGAAGAACGCCGCCTCCACTCCCGCGCCGAGCGCGGCCCCATCTTCCAGCATGCGCCGGCCCTTGAGCATGACGCTGGGGGCGATGGCGGGGTCCGCCAGGTAGACCTTCTCGCTGCCGCGCAGAACTTCCTTGCCGTAGCCGAAGGGGCGTAAACGGTGCACCAGGTGCGCGGCCTCCAGCAAGTCCATGAAGTTGATGACCGTGGGGCGCTTCATCTCCAGGTTCGAGCAAAGTGAGGGGTAGTGCAGCAGGCCGCCGTCATGCATGCAGAGATATAGGAAGAGGCGTTCCAGTTCGATCACCCGCCGCACGCCGAACAGCGCGGTCATGTCGCGCTTGAGAATCTTGTCGATGATGTCCTCGCGAAGAAGTTTCTGCGCGACTTCCACCGACGCGGCCAACGCGTTCTCGGGGAATCCCCCTCGAAGGAGATACTCCACGAACGGCGACGCCCACGATTGCCCCGCCGTTTCAAACGCCGCGAGACGCTGGGGTGACAAGTCGAAGAACGCCCGCAGCGAGAGGTTCTTCGGGACGGCGACGTGCGCCAGCCCCTTGATCAACTGGAACTCGTAGAACGACACCGTCGGCACGGAAATCGTCAGCCACCGGCCCACGCCGGACTCCTGTTTCTCGCGCGCCAGCGGAATCGCCGAGCCGGTCATGGCGATCCGCCGGTGCTTCTGAAAGTCCACTTGATGTTTCACCCACACTTGCCAGTCATGAGCGAACTGGATTTCGTCGAGGAAGAGGTGCTCCGTACCGGACAACGGGGGCTCGAGTTCGCGCCACACCGCCAGCGTGGCTTCCAGCCCCGCCAACTTGAGAAGCGGGTGGTCGAGCGATACATACAAGATGTTCTGGGACGGCGTTCCTTGATTCAGAAGCGAGTCGATGAGTTGCAGCAAGAGCGTCGTCTTCCCCACCCGCCGCGCGCCCGTCAGCAGCAACGCCCGGCCGCCCGGAGGATCAGCCGACCAGGAGGAAATCTCCCTGAACTGCACTCGCCGCCAAGCGGGAAGGAACTGCGACCTCGCGCCGCTCCACCAAGGGTTGAAGCCATGAAGAACCGAGAAAATCTCCGTCGGCGAAGCAATCATCCCATGAAGTTTACAAGACTGTGATAATAATGCATGTATATTTTCACTATATCTACACTTTTGTTTGCCTTCAGATGGAACGTGACGTCTGAAGTTCCACCCGCGATGATTCTCTCTGTCATCTTCTTCACGTCGTTTTTCTCCCCGTTCTCTCGCGCAAAAACTCCGCGGTGAGAAACCCGGGATAGGGCGCGAGAGGCCGAGCCGGTCAACGTCCAGGGAAAAGGCATGGGAGAACAGGGTATGCCCCGCACCCATACGACCCATGTACTACTACTCCCGAAAATCGTCGCGGGCCGCGCGGAAGTTCGCGGGATAAACCACGGAGACACGGAGACACGGAGGTTTCACGGAGAGGACAATTCCCGATCCTTTTCTCCGTGCGCCCTCCGTGCCTCCGT
>JACQVU010000273.1 GCA_016209585.1 Planctomycetota bacterium | reverse complement strand
GGCGGGTGCGCTACCTGGAGGTGCGCGCCGAAGGCGGCGATCATCAGTTCGACCGCGTCGTCTTCCCCGCGCTTGACGAAAGCCCCGAGGGGATATTCCCCCGGCTCGACGGCCGGCGCTCCCTCATCCGCGTGCTGCGCGAAATGACCGCCGGCGCGCCGCTCGGCTCGCCGCGCTACCAGCAACTGGCGCGGCAACTGCAGCAGCAGGTTCTGCTCACCGCCTTCCGGGGGTGGCTGGCCGAGGCTGAAGGCGCGAACGCCGCCGGCGCCGATGGCGACGTGCCGGCCGCCCTGCCGGCTCCGATCTTGGAGACGATGGAAGAGGAACTGCGGGGGGTGAGGATCGCCGCCGTCGTTGACCCGCTGGCGCAGATGGTCGAGATCACATGTCCCGCCGACCAAGGGGTGGCGCCGATCCAGGTGATGGCGCCGGCGGTCGCGCCGAGGGGCCTGGTCTTCGCCCGCGCCGGTTCGGCGGCGTTCGCCTACCGCGGGGGCGAGGCGGCGTTGACCGCCCGCACGCGGAGCGTCATCGCCGCGCTGCTCGCGGCCTTTCGGCGCTGGGAAACACGCGCGCCGGCGGCCGCCGCCTCCTGGTGGGACGCGGGGGCGGTGCGCTTGGCGGGCGCGACGTTGGCGCTGGGCAATGGACATTGGGCGTAGCCCGCATTTCTCACCGCGGATTTTTTACGCGAGAGGACGCGGAGTTTTTTCGTAGTGGGTAGTAGGGCGTGCCATGCGCGCCGATTCCTGGTCCACGCCGCGGGCGAAGGCGGGCACCGGATCAATCGGCGCGCACGGCGCGCCCTACGGACTCACGGTTCAGAGGCGCGGCTCCGCAGGAGGGAGATGATGGTCATGTCGTCGGACTGGGCGGCCTGGCCGCGGAAGTTCTCGACGGCCTTCACCAGCGCGCGGATGAAGTCGGCGGAGCCAAGCGCGCCGGCTTTCTTGGTCACGGCGTAGAGGCGCTTCTCGCCAAAGAGGTCGCGCTGCTCGTCGTAGGCCTCGGTCACGCCGTCGGTGTAGAGCACGATGCGATCCCCCGGCTCCAGCAGCACCACCTCCTCCTGCAGGTTGCGCTCGAACAGTTCGCCGCCGTGGAAGCCCAGGGCCATGCCGTTGGCGGTGACCAGTTCCACGGTCTCGGTGCGGGCGCGCCAGACCACCATGGGGTTGTGGCCGGCGCTGGCGAAGGTGACGCGGTGCTTCTGCCGATCGATGATCAGGTACTGCGCGGTGACGAACATGCCGCGCCGGATGTCGTCGGAGAGACGCTTGTTGACGCTGGTAAGCACGCGCCGGGGGGAGTAGTCAACCCCGCCGGCGTCGCCGTTCAGGGCGTCGGCGCGGAGGAAGGCGCGGGTCATGGCCATGACGATCGCGGCCGGCACCCCCTTGCCCGACACGTCGGCGATCACGATCCCCACGCGGTCGGCGTCCAGCGGCAGGAAGTCCACGTAGTCGCCGCCCACGTTGCCGGCCGAGACGTAGAAATGGGCGACGTCGTAGCCCGCGATCTCCGGCGTGCTGCTCGGCGTCAGGTTGCGCTGGATCTGGCTGGCGATGGCCATTTCGTGTTCCTGCTTCATCAACGCCATCTCGGCCTCCTGGGCGTGGCGCAGGTTCACGGTCATGATGTTGAAGGCCTCGGCCAGTTGCCCGATCTCGTCGTTGGTCTTCACCCCCACCTGGTGGTCCAGGTTGCCGTCGCCGATCTCCTCCAGGTCTTCCATGAACCGCTTGAGCGGCCCGGTGACGCGCATCGCCAACCACCAGGCCAGACCGCCGCCGGCGACCACGGAAAAAAGAATGGTGACGAACATCCAGAGTTTCATGCTCCGGCGGGAGCCTTCCAGCGCCTCGGCCGAGAGCACCAGGGCCACGCGCATCTTCCGGCCGTCGCCCGCCGTGGTGGTGGTGAAGACGTTGACCGGGTCGCGCCGCCCGTCCACTTCCACCGTCAGCGCCGTCTTGCGCACCCCGGTGTCGGCGCCCCCCACGCGCACCGGTTGGCCGGCATCGCCCGGCAGCGCGATCTTCCGCTCGTTCAACTGGAAACGGATGAGGGCCGCGGCGTCGTCGTCCTGGAAAATGATGGTGATGGTGTCGCCGCCCGTGTCGCGGGCCGTGAGGGCGGAGCGCAGTTTGTCGCGGTAGGCGCCCTCCAGCGCCTTGAACATCTGCTCGTCGGACTGTTTCTGCTTCGGTTCGGCCCTGGCGTTCTCGGCCGCCTTGGCCGCGAAATCCCGCAGGTAGTTGTCGGCGATGGTGGCGTAGGTGCGCGCCATGTCGGCGCCCCGCTTCATCGCCTCCTCCTCGAACGTGGCGTCGGCGATCGTCAGGCTCAGAATGCCCGCCACCAGCACGAAGAAGAAAATCCCGCCGGCGATCGAGATCAGGAACTTCAGTTTGAACCCCAGCCGCGGCCTCTTGGCCACCGTCCGCGAGAGCGACACCGCGTGCACGCGCCCCTCGGCGTCCTCCCGCGCGGCCTCGATCCGCCCCGTCCCCTCGCTCGGCGCTGGCCGCGTTCCCGACGAGCGGTTGCCGGCCCGCGAGCGGCTCCCCGGCGACACGCCGCGGCCTTCGCGACTTCCCGTCACGCCGGCGCCCGAAGCCGCGTCCGCCCGGCTCGCCGATCTCCCGGCGCGTGAACCCCGCGCCCGGCTCCGGTTGCCCGACGACTCCTTCCGCCCCTCCCCCGGCGCTGGCGGTGGCGAGGCCGCCTTGGTCGCCCGGGTCGCCTCCCGCGGGCGGCCCGGAACGTCCGGCGGCGGGCCGCCGCGCGGAGCGTACGTTTCGCCGCCGGCGTCGGCGGGGTCTTCCGGGGACGGCGAAGCGGGCTTGTCAGGGTATTTGCGCGGCATGCGGACTGGGCAAACGCGCGGGCGGCGGGGGGGGCCTGTCGAGCGCGGGCGCGACGGCGTGGCCGGCATCGGTGGCGCCACCGTCTCTGCCGGCGATTGGCGCGGGGCAGGCACGGAGGCCTGCCCCACCTCCTCCGCCGCTCCCCTCTCGCACCGCGCCCGGCGTCGCGCCGCGCCGCGCCGCGTCGCACGAACCTTTCGATTCGATCCCACTATACCGAACGCCGCCGCTAATCGAAAGGTTGTGAAAGGCACGGGGGCCTTGACGCGAAGCGATTTTCCCCTCGACAGAATCGCTTGACCCGATAGAATTCACTGATAGCATAAAGCGACCGGAGCGCAGTGATGTCGTGGAACGTCGCCGAGCGCTTCTCACCGAGCGGCCGTGGGGGCCAAGGTTATGACCATCACCGTTCTTCTTCCACGCGTCGCGCGTCTCCTCGGAACTGCGCTCCTGGCCGTGGGCGCGGTGTTGGCGCTCTCCGACACCGCCTTTCCGGTCGACACCACGCCGCTGATGATCAACTTCCAGGGGCGGCTCACCGACGCGTCGGGCAACCCGATCACCGGCAACCGGGACATCTATTTCCGGTATTACGACGCTTCCACCGCCGGCACGCTGCTGTACGCCGAAACCTACACCGCGGCGGGCACCAACCCGGTCACGGTCACGCAGGGCAACTACGTGGTGGCGCTGGGCGGCGGTAGTTACACCGCCGCGGGAGGGCCGCTGTACACCACGTTCAAGGCGGTGTTTCAGAATCAGACCGTGGTGTGGCTGGAACTCCAGGTGGTCGGCGAGGCGGTGATGGCGCCGCGGGTGCGCATACTTGGGGCGGGGTACGCGATCAACGCCGACCTGTTCGACGGGCTGGAAGGCTCGCAATTCGTTCTCAAGACCGGTGATACCCTGACCGGCGCGTTGACCTTGCCCGCTAACGGCCTGACCGCCGGCACCGATCAACTCGTGCTTTCGGGCGGCAAGGTCGGCGTCGGGACGACGGCGCCGGTCGCCACGTTAGACGTGGGCGGCACGGGCGCCATGAAAATTCCGGTCGGCACCACCGCGCAGCGTCCGGCAAGTCCGGCGGCGGGCATGCTGCGCTACAACAGCGGGACGGGAAGCCTGGAGTTCTTTGACGGCACGTCGTGGATGGTGACGGTAGTCAAAACCCCACCCCCGGTCGCGTCGGGTGGGACCGAAAGCACGATCAGCGACGGGGGGGTCTCCTACAAGGTCCACAGGTTCAACGCCGGTGGAACGTTCACGGTCACCACCGCCGGCTACGTGGAAGTCCTGGTGGTCGCCGGCGGGGGAAGCGGCGGGAACCACAACACAACCAACGGCAACGGGGGCGGCGGCG
>JACQVU010000271.1 GCA_016209585.1 Planctomycetota bacterium | reverse complement strand
GGCACGAACGCCACCACCTGGCCCTCCCGCAGCAGCGCCGCCGACGGGCTGGAGGGCGGGATGTCGGCGAAGTAGGAGCGGGCGCGGGCGGTGGCGGCGAGGAGAATGACGGCCTCCCCGGTCACTTCGTCGCACCGGCCGACGCAGAGGCGCGGGCCCCTGGTCTCTACCACCACGGTGATGCCGTGCAGATCTCCCTTGCCATCGTGGAAGGCGCCCATGGTGGGGGTTGGGGATCAGGAGCGCGGAGAGCGTGTGGCCGGCTTCCCGCGGGACGCGGGCGGATGGAGGCGAACCTGGGAGACGGAGTCGGCGTCGAAAATGGCGATTTCGCCGTCGGGCTGGAAAAGCGCGAAATCATCCTTGCCGATGGCGATGGATTCAGGATGGATCACCACCAGCGCCGTGCCACTCTTCAACTCGATGAAGAACAGACGGAACGGCGACGCGTTTCGCGCGACGCGGATCGCCTTGGTGATCTCCTTCATTCGCGCGGCCTTCCGTACCGCATGGGCCAATCATACCACGCGGACGGAACCGGGTTCACCCGCGGATCGGGCGCGATGCGGCGCCGAACGGCGTGAGATCGGTGGCCGAAGAGGGTGGCCGGGAACCACCCGCGCGGTTCGCCCGGACCACTCACTTCCCCGCGACCGCGGCCGGCGTGGAAGAGCAGAACTTGTCGAACGCTTCGGTCAGCGTGCGGGCCACTTCGGCCGGGGCGCGCCCCTCGATGGCGTGCCGCGGCACGAACGCCACCACCTGGCCCTCCCGCAGCAGCGCCGCCGACGGGCTGGAGGGCGGGATGTCGGCGAAGTAGGAGCGGGCGCGGGTGGTGGCGTCGAGGTCCTGGCCGGCGAAGACCGTGGCCACGCGATCCGGGCGCGGCCCGTCGGCGCGGCTGAGCGCCAGCGCCACGCCCGGCCGCGCGGCGCCGGCGGCGCAGCCGCAGACGGAGTTGATCACCAGGAGGGCGACGCCGGCGGCGTCAGCCATGAAGGCGTCCACCTCGGCGGGGGAACGCAGTTCTTTCACTCCCAGGCGGGTCAACTCGTCCCGCATCGGGGCGACCATCTGTTCCGGGTAGGGCATGGCGAGACTCCGGCACGCGGTGTTCGGGCGGGGCGCGGGCCGTTCCCGCCCCCCGGCCCAGTGTTTCCCAAGCCGCGCCGGAGCGTCAAATACCCTCTCCCAGCCCGTCGGAGAGACGCGGCTGCCGAAAGCCGGCCGCGAACCTCTCCGGCGGCGTCACTGGAGCAGCGTCTGGAGTTTCAGGGCCAGGCCCATGTCGCCGGCGACCTTCAGTTTGCCGCTCATGAAGGCGGTCATGCCGTTGAGTTCGCCGTTGAGCAGTTTGCGCCAGTCGTCGCTGTCGACGCTGAAGGTGACGTTGGCGTTGCCGGGGTCGCCCTCGGTCACGGTGCAGGCCACGGTGGCGCCGTCGGGGTTGAAGTTCATGCAGTACTTGGCGGCCTCCCGGCCGGTGAGGTTGAAGAGCAGTTTCTTGCCGGAGAGGTCTTTGATCTTGTCGGCCCGCTGGTTCAGGCGGGGAGCGGTGTGCTCCATGAAGGCGCTCTTGATGGTCACGTTGTCGGGGAGGCGCTTTTCACCGGCCATGCAGGTCTCCTTTCAGCGGTTGGTCGAACGGCGCGTTCTGGTGTCCGTTCATCTGGCGATGGTACTCCGCGGCGATGGAAGATCAACCCCGTCTACCCGGCCGACGCGGGCGAGGATGGGGTGGCGGGGCCGTCGGCGCTCGCGGCCGCCGAGGCGGCGGCGGCGCGGGCCATGCGGGCGCGCAACAGGGCCATGCCGGCGCGCACCTTGAGGCGCTCGCGCACGGTGGGCAGCAGCAGGGCCAGGGCGACGAGGTCGGTGAGGACTCCCGGCGCCAGGAACAGGAGGAAGGCGGCGGCGAGCAGCGCGGCGTCGGTTCCCGATGCGATGGGGGCCGCGCCGGCCGCGAGGTCGGCGCGCAGTTGCCGGAGCGCGGCCGCGAGCCGGGAGGCGCCGAGCGCGCCGCCGATCAGCGAGACGGCCGCGAAGCACGCGACCACCACGGCCGCCGCGCCGGGACCGGGCGGGAGGAGGCGTAGGGCCGCGACCACGGCCCCGGCGTCGGCGGCGGCGACCAGGGCGGCGGCGAGACCGGCCAGGGGGGCGTTCACGGGGAGGTTCCTTTTTTTTCTTTTGGCGTTGACCGGGATTCGTCGTGTGCTAATAATTAGTATCCTAACGGACGGGCGGTCAGGATAGCGGGCGGCGATGCGCGCGGCAAGCGAAAAAAAAGACGGTATTCCGCCGGCGAGCGCCGGGAACGGCCGGGCGCGGCCGTCGCCGGAGTCGGCGCCCCGTTCCCCGGGGGCGGAGGCGGTGGATCTGCTGACGAAACTGTACATGGCCGCGCGGCGCCACTCACAGCGCCTCAAGGCCCGCCACGGCGTGACGGCCACGCAACTCGGCGTTCTCAAACTGCTGCATCGGCGCGGCCCGCTGACGCAATCCGCCTTGGCGGCCCTGCTGATGGTCAAGGGCAGCACCGTCTCCGGCCTGGTCGACCGGTTGGAGCGCGACGGCCTCGTGGATCGCCTCCGCGGCGACGGCGACCGGCGCTCGGTGAAGGTCGTTCTCTCGGCCAAGGCCGCCGGCGTCGCCCGCCGCGTGCCCCACCAGCAACTCGGCCACATCAAGCGGCTGCTCGACCGTCTGCCGGACCGGGAGGTGGGCCAGTTCGTGGGCACGCTGCGCCGGATCGTGGAGGAAATGCGCGCCAGGGACGAGGTCGCGGTGGTGGTCGACGAACTGCTCGACGACACGCCGCGCCGCTGACGCCGGGAGGTCGCCATGGGACTGCTGGACGGGAAAACAGCCATCATCACCGGCGCCGGCGGGGGCATCGGCCGGGAACACGCGCTGCTCTTCGCGCGGGAGGGGGCGGCCGTGGTGGTGAACGACCTGGGCGGCGCGCGCGACGGCGTCGGCGCCGAGAACGCGCCCGCCGACCGGGTGGCGGCCGAAATCCGCGCCGCCGGGGGGCGAGCGGCGGCCAGTTACGACTCGGTGAGCGATCCCGCCGGGGCGGAGCACATGGTCGAGATCGCCATGAAGCAGTTCGGGGGCGTGGACATTCTGGTGAACAACGCCGGCATCCTGCGCGACAAGTCGTTCAAGAAGATGGAGGTGGCGATGTTTGACGCGGTGATCGCCGTCCACCTGCGCGGCTCGTTCTGCTGCGCGCAGGCCGTCTTCCGGCGCCTCGCGGATCGCAACGCGCCGGGGGCCATCGTGAACACCACCTCCATCTCCGGCCTCATGGGCAACTTCGGGCAGGCGAACTACGCCTCGGCCAAGGCCGGCATCTACGGCCTCACCCGCACCATCGCCATCGAGGGGCAGAAGGGCGGCATCCGCTGCAACGCCATCGCGCCGGTGGCCTTCACGCGCATGACCCAAGACCTGCCCATGTTCTCCGGCCGGCAGGAAGACTACACGCCGCGGTCCATCGCCGAGGTGGCGCTCTTCCTGGCGTCGGATCTTTCCAAGCCCATGACCGGCCGGGTCCTCGGCGTGCAGGGCGGCCAGGTCTTCGAATGGAAGATGATCCACAACCAAGCCGACGCTCTTTCCCGCGACCCGGCCCGCAAGGGCCACTGGACGGCCCGGGAGATCGCCGCCAACGTCGAAAAGGTGCTCATTCGCGGCATTCCCGACGCCGCGCCGCCGGAGACGCAGAAGTAGGGGTACCCAGAATCACGGCAGGTCTTCGACTTGCGGCCAACAAGGCTGATGGCCGCTCCTGACAACTGACAACTGACAACTGACAACTGCCATGGTCACATTCGCCATCGACGAAGAAGTCCAGGAAATCCAGAAGACCGTCCACGAGTTCGTGGAAGAGCACTTCCGCGGCGCCATGCGCGAAGCGGAGGAGGCGCGCGGCGCGCCGGAGGAAGTGCTCCAGCAGGTGGCGGAACTGGGGTTCCTCACCGCCGACTATCCCGACGACCTGGGCGGCCTCGGTCTGGACCTGCGCGCCGCCGTGGTCGTCCAGGAGGAACTGGGGTGGGGCGACCTGGGCATCACCGCGGCCCTCACCGGGCCGGGCTTCGCCGGCTACGCCCTGCTCGATCTGGCCGCCGCCGATCAGCGGAAACGGCTGCTGGAGCCGTTCACCACCGGCTGGCGGCGGACCGGCGCCGTGGCGCTGACGGAGAAGGGCGACCCGGTGGACCCCGACTTCATCCAGACCACGTGGAAGGGCGCGGGCGGCGGCTACCAGATCAGCGGCGAGAAGACGTTCGTCTTTCACGGCGGGCGGGCCGACCTGTACATCGTGCTCGCGCGGGAGGAGGGTGGCGCGGGGTGGGGCGCGCTGCGGGCCTTCGCCGTGCCCGGATCGGCCAAGGGGCTCAGCGCCGGCCCGCGCCACGCCACGCTGGGGCTGGAGACGGCGCTGCTGGCCGACGTGACGTTCGCGAACGTGAGCGTGCCGAAGGAGAACCTGCTGGCGGGGGGGGCGGATTTTCGGGCGTCGCTGGAGAAGTTTCTGGACCGCTGCCGGGTGATCACGGCGGCGCGGATGGTGGGGGCGATGCGGGCGGCGTGCGAGTACGCGGCGAAGTACTCGACGGAGCGGCAGGCGTTCGGCGTGCCCATCAAAGACCACCAGTCCATCGCGTTCATGGTCGCCGACATGGCCACCGACGTCGACGGCTGCCGCTGGAACGTGTGGCGGGCGGCCGACGCTTTCGTGCGCGGTTCGCGCCGGGCGGCGAACGTGGCGGCGGTGGCGCTGTCGCACGTGGTGGATCGCGCGCAGCAGGTGGCGACCGACGCGGTGCAGGTGCTGGGGGGCCACGGCTACATCAAGGACCACCCGGTGGAGAAGTGGATGCGCGACCTGCGGACCATGGCGCTGGCGCCGGGGTGCGATCTCTTTCCGTCGCACGCGGTGTCGGCGGCGTGGGAGGGGTGAGAGGAAGGCGGAGGTCCGAAGGCGGAAGTCAGAAGGTAGAAGGCTGAAGTGTTCCGCGCGTTCGCGCGTGACGCTGGCTGGGAGCATGTGAGGAAGCGATGGTCGCGGCGACGGTTGGCCACCAATCGAGGGGGAGGGCGCGGAGCGCGCGTTCGGCCGGCGCGAGAGGCGCTTCGCGGCTCGTGCTCTCCCCACCTCGACTTGCTCGCGGCGGCGCGGGCGCGTATGATGTTTCTCATGACTCAGGCCATTTCCACTCAACTTGGTGTCGTCAACGTTCCCCTTCCCGCGGATCTCGCGAAGGAAATGGCGGCCCGGGCCGCGAAGTTCGGCATGAGCCTGCCGACGTTCCTGGCGTTCATCTCTCGTGTGCATATTCGCCACCACGACGACAAGTTCGTGAAGGCGGTGCGGCGGGTCTTCAAGAAGCACGCCGGCACTCTGCGGGATCTGGCGCAGTGATATACGGTGCGCTGCCGCGGGAACCGCGGTTCCTGACGATTGACGAAGTTCTGACGCTTCACCAGGCGGTAATGGACGAGTTTGGTGGGCTGGGCGGAGTGCGTGATCGCGCGCTTTTTGAATCCGCGGTGGCCATGCCGCGTCAAGGCGCGTTCGGTCAATTCGCGCACGGCATTCCGTTTGGCATGGCGGCCGCCTATGCCTTCCACCTCTCCAAGAACCACCCCTTCGTCGACGGCAACAAGCGGGTCGCGTTCGCGGCGTGCGTCGCGTTCCTCGGCCTCAACGGCTGGGAGTTGAGCGCGCCCAGGGAGGAAGCGACGCAGACGATGTTGAGTCTCGTTGAGGGAAAGATCGACAAGGAAGCGATGGAGAAGTGGATTGTCGCCCACTCGCTTCCCCGGTCCAGCCTCGAGTTGCGTGAGTTCTTGCGCGACGTTGATTTCAACAAGTTGTTCCGGTTCGCCATGGCTTTCTCCGCCGGAAGCGAGGCGGAGCGGCGCGCGACGGTCAACGAAGTGATTCAAGACATTCCCGTGGTGGAGCAGTTCCTGTTCGCCGCTGAGAAGGCGCGGGAAGAGAGTCACGAGGGGATCGCGGGCGAGTTGTTCGGCCATGCGTTCTGTCTTATCGCCCTCTACCGCCTCGCCGAGGAAATGGGCTACGAGTGGTGACACCCAACCAGCGGGAGAAATCCCATGTTCGACTTCGAAATCTCCGAGAAACACCGCAACTTCCAGGCGATGACCCACATGTTCGCCGAACAGGTCATCCGGCCCATCGCGCTCAAGGCCGACGAAGAGCACGGCTACCCCGACGACGTCATGATGATGCTCGCTCAGGCCTCAGCCGGCGGCATGGCGGACATGGAAGGGGCGGTGACCATGGCGCCCGACGAGGCGGAGATCAAGAAGCCGGCCGCCGCCGAGAAAGAGAAGAAGAAGCGTTCCGCCAACATGCTCATGGCCATTCTCACGGAGGAACTCGCCTGGGGCGACCCCTGCGCCTGCCTGAACATCCCCGGCCCCGGGCTGGGGGGGCCGCCGGTGCGGTTCGTGGGCACAGAGGAGCAGCAGCGGCGCTTCTTCGGGCCGTTCCGGAACATGGAAAAGCCGATGTTCGGCGCCTACGCCTACACCGAGCCGGGGGCGGGTTCCGACACGGCGGCGATCCGGGCCTCGTGCCGCAAAGACGGCAAGCAGTGGGTCATCAACGGAACGAAGTGTTTCATCACCAACGGCGGACGGGCGCTCTGGAACGTGGTCTTCGCCACGGTGGACGCCACCCAGGGGCGCGACGGCATCCGCATCTTCGTCGTCGAAAAGGGCACGCCCGGCGCCAGCGTTGGCAAGATCGAGCAGAAAATGGGCCTTCGCGCGTCGGAGACGGCGGAACTGGTCTACGAAGACTGTCGCGTGTCCGAAGAGAACCTGCTGGGCGGCGAAGCCCACTACTCGAACAAGGCCGGCTTCAAGGGCGCGATGAAAACCTTCGACAGCACCCGCCCGCTGGTGGCCGCCATGGCCGTGGGCATCGCGCGGGCCGCGTGGGAGATCGCGCGCGACTTCGTGAAGGAGCACTACCTCACCAGCCGCCCCGTCACGCGGTACCGCACGCTGGCCGACACGCTGGCCCGCATGCAGCGGGAGATCGACACCGCCCGCGGCCTCACCTGGCGCGCGTGCTGGATGGCCGACGAGGGCCTGCCGAACTCCAAGGAAGCGAGCATGGCGAAGGTCTACGCCGC